>LIUJ01000066.1:507-3419 GCA_001462255.1 Fibrobacteria bacterium GUT77
GTTGTAGTGGGTCGCTATGTGCCGCCGAATGTAGGTGGCGCAACCCTGCGACCCGTGCAGGATGGACATGCACCCTTTTATCCCGCAAAGCGCGCTGACCGCGCCCATGGGCATACACATCTTACACGGATTTACGTTCAAATTAACAAGGTTACCGCTCATACGGCATACGCTTTCCCCATAAAAAACGGGCGATGTCCCGACACGAGGGTATCCCCACCCTCGGCGCTCAAACATCACCCCGTCGTGATTTTTTCGGATTTTTAATGAGCGGTTAATACCGCCCTACCATAGTAAAATAATATTCAGCGGGCGAAAATCAAAATTTTTCTTAAATTTTTACCGATTCGATTTGCTTAATATGAATCTATTATATTACGTATAGCCGATACATCATACATTAAGGAGCGTTGCGCTTGATCCGCGTTACCGACAGAACGTTGTCGTGCCTCGACTATATGCCGCCCGACAAGCCGGCGCTCTCGCGTTTTTTGGCGCTGATGACCGAACTTGACCCCGGAGCAATAGAACTTTCGGAGACGATGTACGATTTTTTGTCGCCGCTACCGAAATATCCGTCCTACGTACTGCGCCTACAAAAAGCCGCAAATGCCGCAAAATATCCCGATATCGCCGAATTCGTCTGTCCCGGCACCGATAATACATGTATAAACGACGTAAGAATCCGTGCCGAAATATATCTAAACAACGCAAGCGAAGCGACTCTAAACCGCGCCGTTTATACAAAATTACGCGTAGTCGGTTTAGACGACGCCATCTGTGGAGATTATCGGCAAACATTCGCGTTATTAAGACAAAAATACCGCTACCCCATTGAGTTTTGCCCCACAAACAATTTTCAATGCGCCACGGCGCTCGCGGAGGAGTGGGCGGTAAGCGGCGTCGGGAACGACGACGGCGTCGTTACGACTTTCTGCGGATTCGGCGGATTCGCGGCTACGGAAGAATTGATGATGACAATGATTCTGCGGATGAACAATCCAATCGACAAAAATAAAAACTTCCTGCCGGAAATGGCAAGCCTATTCGGAAAAATCACGAAGAAAAGAGTTCCGCCCAACAAACCAATCATAGGCAAGCGGATATTCCACGTAGAGTCGGGAATCCACGTTGACGGAATACTTAAGCAACCGGCATGCTACGAGCCGTATTCGCCCGACATCGTGGGTCAGACGCGAAAAATCATACTGGGGAAACAGAGCGGCATAGCGTCGATACGCGCCAAGTTGTCGGAATTAAAATTGTTACGCGAAGAGAACGAACTGCCGCGTATTCTCGCCCGCGTCAAAGCAAAAGCGGCGGAAAAGCGCGGTGCCGTTACCGATGAAGAATTTTTGTCAATCGTTACCGCTGTTGATTGTAACGCAATAGGTATTAATGGTATTCAAATCAAAAAAACCGGATTGCTTCGTCGCTTCGCTCCTCGCACCGTGTTTATCGAGGCGAGAGCCAATGACGGTCATTGCGAGCGTAGCGAAGCAATCCAGAATATTCTAAATAATGGAACATCGAACGAACATTTTAATAATACTATTAATCGTATCAATAGTATCAACAACATTAATACAAATGACAATACCGATAAAATCAAAAGATACTTAGTGGACACCACCCTACGCGACGGCGAACAAACACCCGGCATCTTCTTTACATCACGCCAAAAAATAGAAATCGCCGCCCTCCTTGACTCAAGCGGCGTTCACCAAATAGAGGCCGGCGTACCCGCCGCGTCAAAAGAGGAGAAGGAGTGCGTCGTCAATATAATAAAAAACCGCAAAAAAGCCGTCATATCCGTATGGGCGCGGCTCGTCCCGTCCGACATTGAACACGCGATAGACGTTTGCCCCGACCTCATTCACGTCTGCGTCCCGGTCTCGCAAACGCAAATACGCGAAAAACTGCGGACGGATAACGAGAACGTAATCAACAGATTACGCGATTGTCTACGCGTAGTCGAAAAAAGCGACATACCGCTCTCCGTGGGATTCGAGGACGCCTTCCGGGCCGACGCGGATTTCATGATATTGATAGCGCGAATGTTGCTTGATTGCGGCATAACACGAATACGCCTCTCCGACACCGTAGGAGTCGCCTCGCCGTCCCAATGCGGTTCGCTATTAAAAGTCATCTCTACCGAATTAGGCGATAAAGCAAAACTCGGCATTCACGCCCACAACGATTTTGGTATGGCCGTCGCGAATACTATAGAGACGGTAAAGTCGGGATGCTTATACGCCGACGTAACCGTCGGCGGCATAGGCGAACGAGCCGGAAACTGCGATTTGGCGCAATTGGTACGCGCGAGCGCGTCGATATTCGACTGGGGATTGACGGCGAACGAGGCGCGGAGGTTGCAACGGGAGGTTATGAGAATCATCGGTTAGGCTATTTTGATAATACACGAACGCGCGCCCTACGCGGAATATATTTTAAGCGGTTATACTTACAAAAAACAAGGAGCCGCGTTGTCCAACCTTGCCGAATACGCTAACCGCTTGCACGAATCCGAGCGCCGTATCTACCTGCGGCGTCTTGCGCCTTTGGCGCACGTTTCCGCCCATGAAACGCTCAAGGGCGTGAGGGCGGTTATTGTCGACGTCTACGGCACAATGATCAACTACTGGCGTCCCGGATTTGAGGAGCGCGGCTCACGCGAAGCGTTGCTTGTTGAGGCGTTTTCCGGCGTCGTCGAGAGGTTTGAGATGGGAAAGACGCTCTCAGCGATGAATCCGGCCGATCCGCCGGCCAAAACCCTCTGCGACTTTTACAACGGGTTGTTGTCGCTCAATCGACAGAAAGCCGCAGCGGGCGGCGAGGGGGGGGCGCTACCGGAGGTGCGCGTGGAGGAGGTGTGGTCGGTAATCGCGCTTATGCTCAAAAGGAACGGCTAC
>LIUJ01000067.1:0-179 GCA_001462255.1 Fibrobacteria bacterium GUT77
AAAGTGTGGCGACCGCCGGCGATATGTCTACAGTCTCCGATACGCGCGTCGCTGACGACCTAGGATGGGACAAAAGCGCCCCCGTAGGGGAGGACGCGCCACAAATGTGGCGCTCTTGTCCCGTCACGGTCGCCCGTCTTTGATTCGACGAACGACGCGGGCGATCGAGGACGATCGCC
>LIUJ01000067.1:355-8658 GCA_001462255.1 Fibrobacteria bacterium GUT77
AGGACGATCGCCCCTACGGAGTCGGGGTTATACGTTGTCAAAAATCGTTCGTCTATTTTCATTGTTTTAGCGTACTTTACAACCATTCCAACGATCCTCGTCTATGTCAATATTAGTTCACACATCTTTGTACAGATATGGTATCTATACATCACGATTTTCACCAACCCTATTAAAATAATATTCTGGCACTAGGCGAGTCATGTTTTTTGTAAAATCATTTATGGGCGCTACATCCCATCAATTTCCGCCTCGGTCAGACCTGTCATTTTCGCGATTCTTGATATTGGCATTTTCTCTATGTATTTCAGTTCTATCGCGGTTTGGAGCAACCGTTGCTTGGTCTCCTCCTCGCGTTGCTTGGCTTCCTCTTGAATATCACGTCGTATATAGGATTGGCTATTATCATTATAAATACCTCTTAGGTTCGGCGATTGCGGAAAAGCCGCGTTTGACCGTTATTTGGGAGTGGATATTAGCCACCGTATCAATTAAAATAATAGGCGAGTACGGGTAGAATCAAGGTTTTTGTGAAAAATTTTGTATCGCCGCGTCGTTTTTATTATATTTAATATATATGCGGTTTTCGGCCGACCGGAGGCGGTGGCCTTTCTAATACAAGCTAATGTATTGATTTTTATAGTGGATAGGACAGCGGATGAGTATCTTTGAGGCGCTTATGTTGATCTGTTTTGGGTTGAGTTGGCCGGTGTCTATAGTCAGGACGCTTAGGTTGAAAATCGTTTCGGGTAAAAGCCCGTACTTCATCGGGATTGTGATATTAGGGTATGTTTTTGGGTTGACCCACAAGATTCTTTATTCGCGGGATTGGGTCATTTTGTTGTATATTTTTAATATTGTGGTAGTTTCGGCCGACTTAATATTATATTTTAAATATCGCGACCGTAAGACAACAACTATTCAATAACCATACAAAACGATTGGCGGGCTAAATTATGGCAATGAAGAACGATGTGCCGGCGGTGATTTACAACCTATTTCCGCGTTTTTTCAAAACGATAGGCGATTGGAGCGCTCACGTCGACGCTATTGCGTCGATGAAGTTCAATTCCGTGTACGTAAATCCGTTCCACGAGGTGGGCGGGTCGAAGAGTTTGTACGCGGTGAAGGATTACTACAAGCTCAACGCGGAGTTTTTGCCGCCAAAGGCGAAAACGGACGATTTCGCGCCGCTCAAAGAATTTGTGGAAAAGTGCAAGAACGGCGGCATAGAGGTCTATATGGACTTAGTGATAAACCACACGGCCAACGAGAGCCCGCTTATCAAGCAGCACCCCAAATGGTACAAGCGCGACGAGAGGGGCGAGGTTGCGCACCCGTTCGCCATTGATCCGGGGAATCCCGGTAGCATAACGGTATGGGGCGACCTTTCGGAGATAGAGTTTGAGAAGAATACCGACCTTGCCGGGATGAAAAAGTATTGGGACGACCTCGTAGCCTTCTATCAGGAGATAGGGATAAACGGTTTCCGTTGCGACGCGGCGTATAAGATTCCGAAAAGTATGTGGGAACCGCTTATAGCGAACGCCCGCAAGCGGGTAAAGGGGGCAAAATTCTTGGCGGAGAGTTTGGGTTGCACGGTCGACCAGACCCTGGCGTTGAACGGTTGCGGTTTCGATTACCTGTTCAATTCAAGCAAGTGGTGGAATTTTGAGGGCCCGTGGTGCTTGGACCAGCACGGTCAATTTAGGCACATCGCCCCCTCGATCTCTTTTCCGGAATCGCACGACACGACGCGTTTGGCGCAAGACCAGCCCGGAACGCTTGAGATGCAGAAGAACCGCTATGTCCTTGCCGCCATATTCTCAAAGGGTTTGATGATGACGACGGGATACGAGCACGGCGCGATGAAGCAGGTGAACGTAGTAAATACCCGCCCGTCCGACATGGAGACCACCAAGTGGGATTTGCGTCAATGGATAGGCAGGATAAACGCGCTGAAATTGGAAACGCCGGCGCTATGCGAGGAGGGGCAATGGCGCAATGTGGGCGGCTACGACCACGACCTGCTGTTCCTTGAAAAACGCGCCGACAACGGAAAACCGGGTCTTGGCGTAATGATAAACAAGGACTGGTACAACAAACGCAGTGTAAACAGAGACGAAATTCCCGGTGATTTCGGCAACTACAAGAAGATGGTAAAAGTTTTTGACGAAAAATGCAAAACGGTCAGTAATGTAAACAATGTCGATTTGGAACAATCGGAAATCGTGCTGTTTATGTAAATTAAGGAAAAAAACAAATGACAATACCACAACAACGGCTAAGAGGCCTAAACCTCGGCGGCTGGCTAAGCCAAATCGACGCCATACAGGAGAAAGACCCGGAAAAATTTCCCGGTATCGACAAGCATATCGAGACGTTCATCTCCGCCGCCGACTTTGCCAACGTCCGCTCCTGGGGTTTCGACCATGTTCGCGTCCCCGTCGACTCATACGTCTTCTTTACCGAAAATGAGGCGCCCATTGAGAGCCGCCTTGCCGGCATAGACCGCGCCGTCGCCCTATCAAAGCAACACGGCTTAAAACTGATCCTTGACTTGCACGAGTGCCCCGGCCACGATTTCGCCGACGCCACCGGGAGCGGAGCGCCGGTTCAAAAATTGTTTTCCGGCGACGAAACGTTCGTCAAAAAGGCGGAAAAGATTTGGGCGTGCCTATCCGAGCGCTACGGCTCCGAAGATCACGTGTTGTTTGAGTCCCTAAACGAGCCGGTAGCGCCGACTGCGGCAATTTGGAATACAATAAAAGACAGACTCTGCCGCGAAATCCGACGCCACGCGCCCAAGTCCACCATCATTACCGGTTCCAATATGTGGAATAGGCCGAGCACCTACGGGGAACTGACGCCGGTTGACGACGACAACGTCGTCTATGCCGTGCATTTTTACGAACCGTTGCTCTTCACGCACCAGTTCGCGCCGTGGATTCCCGAACCGGAGATTAAGGTTGCGAGAACGTACCCATCCGATTACGGGCCGGCCGACACCCCACGCAAACACGGTCTCGTATTGTCGAAAGGCAAATGGGACAGAGAGCGGATTGTGACGGAGTTCGCGCCGGTCGACGCGTTTAGAACGCGATACGGCGTGCCGGTAATCTGCGACGAATTCGGCGTTTACACCCCGGTAGAGCTAAACGCCCAACTGCGTTGGTACGAAGATTTACTCTCCGTTCTTAAAGATATGGGAATAGGATTTTCGTATTGGAATTACAAAAACCTCGATTTCGGAATAATATCCGTGGGAGAGAAGCTTCACGATACGTTGCCGCAATACGACAACGCGGAGCGGACGAATTACCGCGTGCTCGACATTTTAAGAAAGTATTGACGGATGGCCTACGATACGATAATTACCGAAGAACCGCAACTTAAGGAATATATGGACGGCCTGCGTAGGAGAGGTATAACAAAGCTCGCTCTCGACATGGAGGGCGACCAAGGAATGTTTCACTACAAATACGCGGTCTCCATACTACAGTGTTTCGACGGCGAGACGCCGAATGTAATAGACGTGCTGAAAATGGGCGGCAACGACACGTTGCGTGAATTTCTCACCTGTCAAGACATCATCAAAGTAATGTTCGCGTGCGGCAACGACATATTCATGGCGCAGACGGTGATAGGGTGTACGATAACGCCCGTCAACGACATCTCCGTGGCGCAGAAACTATTGGGGTTGCCGATAAATCTTGCCGACTATCTCCACATCGACAAAAAGGAGAAAGACGCGTTTCAGAGGGCGAATTGGCTCTTGCGCCCTATAAAACCGGCGCTGTTGGAATACGCCATAAACGACGTGTTGAAATTGCTTGACATAGAGAAAAGCATGGCGGAGCAACTTGTTGAGAAAGAATTGTACGAGGAATACATCCGCCAGTCGAGGACGGCGAGCGACAAGAAGCATTTATCAAATACTCATCTCCTCTACGAGAGAAAATTTCCCGGTTACGTGAGAATGTCGTTTGAAAAGCGGCGGCGCGCGGCGGCGTTGTGGATATTTCGCGAACTATTGGGCGAGCGTTTTGATTGCCCCGTGGGGTATCTGTTGCCAAGAAAAACGCTTTGCCAGGTGCTTTACAGCGACAAGGAGTTGCCGTACGCCCTTGAAGCGGAACTCAACCGTCACCGGAAACCGCAGAAAAAGCTTAGCTTGGATCTGATAATGGATGTGTTGAACACGGCGATGCGGTCGCCTTATATTCCAAGTAAACCGGCGCCGATTAGAAGGCGCAACAGGATCTATAAGAATACGAACGAGGGATGATTCCACAATGGCCGCCGATAACGCCGATAAATTGAACATCTGCCACTTCGTAACATATTACCTGCCGGTTACGCAAAACTGGATTTACAACCAACTGGCACACAATGAAGAGTGCCGCGCCACCGTACTGTGCCAGCGATTGGTGAACCCGGAACAATTCCCGTTTGACGCCGTGTACCCCATCTGTAAATCACAAGGCCTGCCGTCCGTACCGGAACGGTTGATCCATAAAATATTCGAGCGCTATCCGTACAACCCGCATCTGTCAATCGTAGCCCGAATAAAACCGGATATTTTGCACGGTCATTTTTTGCTCGAATCATGGCGTAATTACCGATTAATCAAATTCACGAATATCCCGTTGGTAACAACGTGCTACGGTCAGGATATAACGAGTTTGTTGAAAAAGCCCTTTTGGGCGGCGCGGAGCCTACATATTTTTGATTTAGGGGCGGCGTTTATAGTTGAGGGGAAGTATATGGGAGAGACGTTGGCGGCTAAAGGGTGTCCCAAAGAAAAGATACGGGTTATTAAACTTGGGATAGATGTGGATAGGATTGCGAGCGATACCGGTTCCAACAAACATACGGACAAGAATGATAAAAAAATACGCATACTGTTCACCGGCCTAAATCGTGAGAAAAAAGGCGCGGTATACGCCGCCAAAGCGTTCGTTAAGGCATTGGATAATCATCAACATGAAAATAATAGCGTTGATTTGGAACTGCACCTATTAGGCGACGGCGTCTATCGTAAAACCGTCGAAAAGATTCTGGCCGACGCCGGCGTAAGGCAAAAGACCGTCTTCCACGGCATGACCCCGTATTCGCGATACTTGGAGATACTCAAAGACGTCGATATCGTCTTGGCCCCCAGCGTCCGCGCCGCCGACGGCGACACGGAGGGCGGAGCGCCGGTAGCCGCCATAGAGGCGTTATGCGCCGGTGTCCCGGTAGTCGGCAGCAACCACTGCGACATCCCGAACATCGTATCCCACGGGTCGACCGGACTACTCTCCGACGAGCGGGACGCGGAGGCGCTGGCGAGGGATATCCGCACCCTCGCGGAAAATCCGCAACTTCGGGCGGCAATGGGGGAACGCGGCACGCGGTACGCGCGGGAGGAACACGACATCGGTCGACAGGTGCGGATGCTCACGGAAGTTTACAGGGAGGTTTTGTGGGGATCGGCGGGAGAGAGCCAAATCACCCCGCCGTAATCTCCTCCATGCCACCCATATACGGCCTAAGCGCCTCAGGCACGACAACCGTTCCTTTGGCGGTTTGGTAATTCTCCAAAATTGCTACGATTATCCGCGCCGTGGCGAGACCGCTACCGTTTAGCGTGTGCACGAAACGCGGCTTGCCATCCCCACCCTTAGGGCGATACCGTATGTTGGCCCTGCGCGCTTGGAAATCCTCAAAATTACTGCACGACGAGACCTCAAGATACTTGCCCTCGGCACACGCCCAAGCTTCCAAGTCGTAGCACTTCGCCGCAGAGAACGACAGGTCGCCGTCGCAGAGCAACAATACCCTGTACTTCAAATTCAACGCTTGTAAAATCGCCTCCGCGTCGGCGCGGAGAGTTTCGTGTTCGACGTATGAATTTTCCGGCTCAACGAATTTAACCAACTCCACTTTGTTGAACTGGTGAACGCGCAGATATCCTTTGGTATCTTTGCCGTAAGACCCCGCCTCACGCCGGAAACAAGCGCTGTAGGCGCAGTACTTTATGGGCAATTCCGCCACGGGGATGACTTCGTCCCTATGCAGGTTGGTAATCGGCACCTCGGCTGTGGGAATACAGTAGAGCGCGTCTTCATCAATATAGTACATCTGCTCTTCGAACTTGGGAAGCTGCCCAACCCCGAACAAACTTTCTCTATTGACAAGAAACGGCGGGAAGACCTCCGTGTAACCGTGCTTCCGAGTGTGCGTGTCAAGGAAGAACGATATAAGAGCACGCTCAAGCAACGCCCCGGCCCCCTTGAGAACGGGAAATCCGGCCCCCGTAATCTTTGCCCCGCGCGGAAAATCTATAATGCCAAGCGCCGTCCCCAACTCAATATGGTCCTTCGGCTTGAAATCGAACGCAGGCGCCTCACCCCACTCGGAAACGGTAACGTTATCCTGCGCCCCGTTACCCCGCGGAACCGACGAATGCGCCGCATTGGGAATATGCGCCATGAGCTCGTCACGTTGCCGCAACAACTCGTCGCACCGCTCCTTCTGCCCCTTAATGGCGTCGGAGACCCGCTTCATCTCCTGCATAATCCCCGAAGCGTCGCCCCCCTCCTTTTTGATTCGCGCTATCTCGGCGGAGTTGCTGTTGCGCACGCTCTCAAGCCTCTGCGCCTCCCCAAGCGCCTCACGCCACGACGTGTCAAACCCCAACACGGCCCTGGCGTCAACCGGACTCCTCTTCCGCTCCGCCGCCTCCGCCACCCCTTCGGGATCATCCCTCAAACGCTGAATGTCAATCATAAAACACTACCCTTCCCGCGATTATTATTGTATTTATAGTACCGACTCCGCATTGCAACGTCCCCCCTCTCAACCATAAAATAATATTCGTAAAGAATAATGTCAAATCTTTGAAAAAAGATATTCAGGCGAATGTAAATGAAATCGCGGCGCCCCACCGCCACACCTCGACACAAACACAGAGCCGTCAAACGCTACGGGAAAGAACGATGGGGTGTGCGCGGTGGTGGGGCGGAGCTGTTGCTATTGTCCGTGTCGGATATTATATTATAACGGTAGATAAACGGAAATGCCGTCTATCCACCGCATTGATTGACCGGATCTTTAACACCATGCCGTATGTTTACACAAATTTTGAAACTGTCTCATAATCTCCGGGAACAGATAAGGTCAAATTAAAGTTACGGCAGTGGTGACAAAAGGGGGGGCGACCGCATTGACATTGCGACCACCCCACTGAACACTACCATACCTAAGCGGCCGTTTTCCTCGACACGATTGCGTCACGTATTTTTCTGGCGTCCATAATGTAGATTTTATGTTTAGTGTTTCCCGCGTTAATGATAGCGGCATTTCCTTTAATAACATCAACGGATGATATTTCGTTGTACGCGAGTTGAAATTCAACATTCTTATAACTTGTCCCTTCAACAGCGTTTTCATACACACGGACGGCATTTTTGCTTATACGTGAACAATAGAATACACCCCAAACCCACAAAAATACGATGCCAATTAAACAAACCCCAATGACAAAGATACGTCCATGTTCAACTGTTTCCTTTATCTCTGCCAACCTCCGTTTCACCAATGTCTCGCCTGTATTACCGGCTACCAAACTCGTTATTCTACTAATAGCATCGCTATTACTAGTTTTCTGTTCCGCCATCAACCGTGCCTCTGCCGTCCGATACACATTATCAAAAAAAGGCACGCTAACTGCAATACCGATCGCCATAACAACGGTGCCGATGACTCTCGCAATCCACTGCTGTTTAATCATGCTATGCCCCTTACCGCTTACCGAAACCAACAAATTTCCCTTGTCCATCTTCTTCCTCCTTCAACTAAAGGTTAAATGATAATTGGGTTATTAGATAAAACGTTTATTTTCCAAATTAAACCGGGGCGCCCCCTAAACAATCGACCGCCCCCGTGACCCGGTTACCGAGCAACACCGCACAAACTCCGACGCGGCGCGGTAATCAATCGGCAACGCACCTAACCGCGCTACCGTAGCGTATATCGTAGTCTATGTTGTCCACGTTTTCACCAATGCTCCACATTTTCAAGGCGCTTGCGCTTCCGGCTGAACTCGCGGTAGCCGTCCACCAGTAGCCGTTAACGTCAACAAATCCGCAATCTTCCCAACCTACACTACTATCATCGTAGCAACGGCTACCGCCCGGTAGAGCGGCAAAACCAAAATTATCCGTTCCGGGAATTCCGGGTACGCAAGAATAAGAGTCTTCATCGTCATCATTATCATAACCACAAATCTTCTCAGCCCAACCGACTTTTGATTTCAA
>LIUJ01000067.1:8812-8983 GCA_001462255.1 Fibrobacteria bacterium GUT77
CAACCGACTTTTGATTTCAATTTTTTACCGGCTGTTTTTCCGCCTCCGGCCGCGCCAATCAACGTATTCCACTCCTCGCGTGTCGGCAAGTGCCAACCGGTGGGACAAGCCATCTTCGCCATATTCCAGTCATACAACCTCCCATACTTTTCGCAGTTGGAATTATCGTTG
>LIUJ01000068.1:0-2156 GCA_001462255.1 Fibrobacteria bacterium GUT77
AACTTGCTAACGATTAAACCCATGTCATTACTCCTGTTACGTTTATTCATCTTACACTATTTTCAATCTAACGAGAACCGCGATTTTTTCAAACGTAATTCAAAAAAGCCGCCGATCCAAGCCTACGCGAACAACGCCGCGCAATCCCCCGTCAAAATATTTTATCAAATATGTTGAAATTTCGGCGTCAAAGCTATAAAATTAGATATGGTGACTATGACTTACACAAATATAACACTGAAACCATAAATATACATTACGGGAACACCCGTAGAGGTATATATACATGACCGCAAATACAAAAGAGTCGCAGACGGCATCACCGTACCGCATGATTGCGGACGACGGATCGTCCCTCAACCTTTACCTCAAGGAGATAAGCAAGTACAAGACCCTGCCCATAGAGGAGGAGGCCGACCTCGCGAAGCGCATACGCGACGGCGACCGTTTGGCGCTCGACAAATTAGTCAAATCCAACCTGCGCTTCGTGGTCAGCGTGAGCCGCAACTACCAAAATCAGGGGCTTCCATTAGTTGACCTAATAAACGAGGGCAACTTAGGGCTCATCCGCGCCGCCAAGAGATTCGACGAAAAGAAGAATTTTAGGTTCATCTCCTACGCCGTGTGGTGGATACGCCAAGCGATACTTCAAGCGTTGGCGGAACAGTCGCGCATAGTGAAACTGCCGCTAAACCGCGTCAGCGCGATCCACAAAATCGGGATGGTGCAGAGCCGCCTTGAACAAAAGCTAAGCCGTATCCCAAACGTCTACGAGATCGCCGAGGAACTGCGCATAGAGCCGCACGACGTACAGGAGGCGGTGAAGATCGGCAACACCCACTTCTCGCTCGACGCCCCGTTGCAGAGCGGCGACGACTCTAAGCTTTTAGACCTATTGGCCGACGAACACGCGGAAAGCCCCGACCACGGCGTGATGAACATATCCCTGCACTCCGAGGTCGACACCGTCCTCGAAACGCTGTCGGAGAGGGAGCGCGAGGTCGTCAGGCTGTACTTCGGAATCGGCGAGGAGACGGCCTACACGCTTGAGGAGATCGGGATCCGCTTTGAATTGACGCGGGAGCGGGTTAGGCAGATCAAGGAGAAGGCCATAAAGAAGCTCAAGCACAGTTCGCGGACGCGGAAGCTGAATACGCTTAAGAAGCTACCGGGGAAATCGTAGAACGGCGCATATCGGAGCGGTATAGCGATGATTATTGCATTAACCTCCATCATTATAATGGTCGTATTCACGCCGGTACTCGCCGGTGAGTTTTGGCTTTTCCCGACAAGCGATAAGACGCTAAGCGCGGAGACACTGCCGTATAGCCAAATGTTACACACGGGGGTAGAAAACGATACTTTTTACCTTCGAGGGCGCTTCGGGGTGGATTTTCATATAGTCGGGTACCGTTTTGGCGACAAAAACGTCGTCTTCGGCATAAACGCCGCCGCACACATCAATATGCGGCCAACGAGCGATATGCGCTTCCCCGTCGACAATTTCTACGCCCTCTTGGCCTTGCACCTCTCCGGCGCCGTTTCAGACAAGCTCTCCTGGCGCCTCTACCCCATCCACCACGTGTCGGCGCATTTGGCGGACGGTCACCAAACAATAGCCACAGAAGCGATACGCGCCGTATCCACGGAGATGATACGCGGCGAGATTTACTACAAACCGCTGGGGGAAATAGCTGAATTCGGCGCTGGTTTCGGCTACCACTACCACGTATGCGCCCAGGAAAATCTGGTATATCGGGCTGATTTGTCCATCCTGCTGAAGCCGCCGTCGCCGTACCGGGTTATCGGCGGTGAGCTCTCCCCATACGCTCTAATACGCTTGGAAAGCGTCAAACAGGGTAAAGACAACTTCGGAGTGACCGCGTCGGTGGGAGCCATCCTACAAAAAGCCGGACGGGGATTCGGGTTGAGCGTAATATATTTTGACAAATTGCATGGCGGATATTATTTTGAGAAGTATGAAAAAGGCGTAGGGGCGGAGTATATGTTTTTGTTTTAATTTTAACATCAAGCTTTGTAAAGATATTGTAATATTTGGGTATAATATTACTGTTCCATACCGCTAATATATGCGATATATTATATTATATTGGTAGTCGCGCCGTAATCGTAAGTCGCGCGGCGGGACGCGGCGG
>LIUJ01000068.1:2163-2886 GCA_001462255.1 Fibrobacteria bacterium GUT77
CCGCCTATTGACGAGATTCGATTGAAGGGCTTTTGTGATGGAAACTATCTTTGTCGTCGACGACTGCGATGTAGACCTTACCATGGTCAAACAAGCGCTTGAGGCAACTTATCGGGTTTTCGCGCTCCCCTCGGCGGAGGCGATGTTTAAGCAGATAGACACGGTTGTACCCGACTTAGTGCTTCTTGATATCCGTATGCCGGATATGGACGGTTTTACCGCGCTTGAGAAATTGTCCGCCGACACGCGCACGGCGGCCGTCCCGGTTATTTTCATGACCTCCTACGGCGACGCCGAGACCGAGGCGCGCGGGTTTGAGGCCGGAATCGTGGACTTCATCAACAAACCCTTCTCACAGTCGGTGTTGCTACGGCGCGTTGAATCCCACCTGCGTATCGACGACATTATAAAGCGGCGCACGGCAAGGCTTACGCGCCTCAAAAACGGGATAGTCTCCGTCCTCGCCGACATCGTCGAGTGGCGGGACGAAGCCGCCGGCGGGCACATTGACCGTACCTCGCGGTGCATAAAAACGCTCATAGACGCGATAAGGGAGAACGGTGTCTACGCAAACGAAACGGCGAGCTGGGACATAGACACGATGGTCGCCTCGGCGCGGTTGCATGACATAGGGAAGATCGTCATATCCGACGCGATACTGAACAAACCGGGCAAGCTCACCCCCCATGAGTTCGACATCGTAAAAAGCCACGTCAAGGAGGG
>LIUJ01000068.1:2914-3354 GCA_001462255.1 Fibrobacteria bacterium GUT77
GACCGTACCTCGCGGTGCATAAAGACGCTCATAGAGGCGATGCGGGAGAGCGGCGTCTACGCAAACGAAACGGCCGGTTGGGACATAGACACGATGGTCGCCTCGGCGCGGTTGCACGACATAGGGAAAATCGCCATATCCGACACGATCCTGAACAAACCCGGCAAACTCACCCCACACGAGTTCGACATCGTAAAAAGCCACGTCAAGGAGGGCGAGCGAATCATAGACAAGATAACAACCCAAACCGGCGACGAGGATTTTCTACGCTTCGCCCGCCTCTTCGTAAGCTACCACCACGAACGCTGGGACGGCAAGGGATACCCCTACGAGCTATCCGGCCAAAACATCCCCTTAGCCGGCCGAATCATGGCAGTCGTAGACGTCTACGACGCCCTCGTCTCCACGCGCCCCTACAAAAAACCGTTCTCGCCCGACCT
>LIUJ01000068.1:3364-4762 GCA_001462255.1 Fibrobacteria bacterium GUT77
CACCACGAACGCTGGGACGGCAAGGGCTACCCCTACGAACTATCCGGCCAAAACATCCCCCTCGCCGGCCGAATCATGGCAGTCGTAGACGTATACGACGCCCTCGTCTCCGTGCGCCCCTACAAAAAACCGTTCTCGCCCGACCTTGCGATAAGCACCGTCATGCAAGAATCCGGCAAACATTTTGACCCAAACATTGCCGACGCGTTTTTCTCAAAACGGGAAACCTTCAAAGAAATCGCCGAAGCGAATCAGTAGTACCGGTGACCGCAACATCACTTCTTCACATTGTCGCAATACTGATGATCCTTATATCTTCTGTCTCGGCTCAACAGCCACGCTTCCACCTCCGGCAAGAGGTTGCATAGGTAGTTCAGTTGGACGTCTATGTATTTTAGGTTGTCCATTCTTATCATGTCGTACGGTATTTTCGTTAACTTGTTATTCTTCAAGTAAAGTTCTTTTAGACCCGTGAGTTCGGTAATGTTGTACGGCAATTCTATGAAGCCGTTGCCCCACATTTGCAAGTACTCAAGATTTTTCAAATTACCGATCTCCGGCGGGAGGTCGGTCAATCCGCAGTAGCGGATGTCGAGTTTTTTGAGGTTTCTCAGGTTGCCTATCCCCGGCGGGAGTTTGCCCAAATCTATGTTGTCGGCGAGGTTGAGCTCAATTAAATCCGTTAGAGTGCCTATCTCATCGGGAATCTCTCTAAGCGCGTTGCCTTTAAGGAAAAGACCGCGCAACGCGGTGAGCTTGAATATATCCGTGGGAAAAACGCTTAGGCCTACGCCGTCAATACCGCGCTTGTTGAGGTTCAGCACGATAACGCGTCCGTCGCGGCTAAGCTCGGTTATATCGTTTATGGACACATCTTTCAAGCCGTTCTTCTCCAATATCGAACGCACAACGGCCTTGTCGTCGTGCATCTGCGCAAAAACAGGGGTTACTAACGCCGTAAACGCTATTACCGTTAACAATGTAAACAATAATGACATTGATACGGAAAACGAACGATTCCTGAGACCCATTGGGAACTTCCTTTCGTTATTATTACACGTTGCTTAAAAACCCAATCACTACTAATAAAATATACTCTCTTTCACCGGTTAGCGCACAATCTTTATCAAAAAAAATACTCACGGAATCAGCTTTTCCGTCTCGAACTCTATCCCCGACCACCGCGCCTTATCGAGCGCCGCCGACGAACCGAGCACAGTTACCGCCGACTCGTTCGCGGACAACACTTTCTCCGCCGCCCGCTTCAAATCCTCCGGCGTCGCGGCCAGCACCGCTTCCCGGAACTGTTGACGGTACTCGTCGGTGTTGCCCGTTAGTATCTCCATCGTCTCGACGAACCCTAAAGAATGCGGCGGTTTGGGCTGGTCTATGCGGCCT
>LIUJ01000069.1 GCA_001462255.1 Fibrobacteria bacterium GUT77
ATGGCCAAAAACTCGCTCTTGTACTTGGAAGAGGCTTCAAGAGAATCCATAGTATTGTGCAGTGATTTTAGGAAACCGGCGATAAAGACGTTTGACACCACGAATATCAGCGCGATTACAATGAGCATAACTACGAAGACGGAGGCGACCGGATTTTTGTAGTCGTCCAAGCTGTCCGGCATAACCGCTGCGGCGTACCACGAAAGCGCGGGTATGGCGCAGAAAGCTATTTTGCCGGACGGCGTGTCGTATGTCGATATCTCGTTCTCGCTAAGTCTCCGCGCCTTACCCAAAACGTCGTCGCAAGCGGCGCCTAAGAGGTCGTCTACGTGCCTCTTGCCTACAACAAGCCCAATGTCGCGCGATCCCGTAATCTCTCCGTCGGCGTTAAAGTAGTAAATATCAGCCCCGCTCGTGTGTTGCTCGTAGATTTTTCGCACAAACGCCGTAACGTCGACGCCTATGCCGACTATGCCCAGCGGTTTGCGCTCCGCGTTGAAAACCGGCGCGTTAATCCAAAGGTTGGTAACGTTGAGGTCGGGGTTGTAGTTTATGTTGATGTTGTACTCTTTGGTTCTGTGCAGCGTCATGTTGTACCAGTAGTTTTCGGGGGCTTCCGGGTCAACTACGTAGGGCGCGTTGTCGTCTATGTAAAATTTTCTGTCTTTGTCGCTGACCCAAAAGATCGACGGCGATTGCGCGTCGCTGCGGCAGGCTTTGAACTCCTCCAAGGCTATCCGTCTGAGTTCCGGGGCGTCGGGATCCTCAATGTAGCGCTTTATTAGCGGCGACTTCGCCAAATTTACGGTAAACGCTATCTCGCTATTGACGAAAACCGACAGCTTAACGCGCTCGTTTTCGAGTATGCGAACGAGCTCGTTACCTTTGTTGTTCCTTATGATATGCCGCATGGCGAAGAAAAAGGCCGTGCCGCCCACAACGAGGATAATCAAAAAGAGCACGATTGAAAACACGACGAACTCCCTCACGGAGCCGTGGCGCCTGTTTTCGGTTTTGAGTTCGATTTTAGGTTCGCTTTTCATAATTTGGGCGACGTTTTCGTTGACGGTTCAGCCCTTCCGATAAATTCCCACCATTGTAACATCGTCGTAGGGGTCGGCTCCGGCGCAGTGCTCTTTTAGAGCGTCTTTTACTTTGTCCACCACGTCGTTTAAGGAGGAATACGGTTTCTCTATCAGTTCGGCGAAGCGTTTTTGTTGGAGGAATTCTCCTTTTTCATTTTTGGCTTCTATGACGCCGTCGGTGTACAGCAAAAGCATTTCGCCGGGTTGGAGGGTTATTTTTTCTTCGCGGTATTTGAGGTCGTCTTTTATGCCGACGCCTACGGCCGGGCCGGTGGGCGGGAGCCACTTGGCGATTTTTCCCTCCGGTTGCAATAGCGCCGGCGGGTTGTGGCCGGCGTTTATATACGCTATCTCGCCGCTTTTGGGGTCTACTAATGCAAAGAACATCGTGGCGTACATAAAGCGCCCTTTTGACGTGTGGTGGTGGTGAACGATGTAGCGGTTGGTCAGTTCCACGGCGTTTAGCGGGTTGGCGGCACCCTCGGCCGAGTGTTCGGAAAAGGCGCGTATAAGACTGCGTATTAGCGACATGAAGAGCGCTGCCCCCACGTCCTTGCCGGAGACGTCGGCTATGACGAACGCGAAGCGGCCGTCTTCAAGGGCGAAAGCGTCGTAGAAATCGCCGGAGACTTCGCGAGCCGGCATAAAGAGCGCACGCGATTCCCAACCCGGCGGTTGCGGCATGGATTCCGGCAAAAAACTCTCCTGTATCGTCCGGCCTATTTGCAACTCGCGTTGGATGGCCTCTAAGCGCAAATGTTCTTTTTGCCGGAGGATTTCCAGTTCCTTGTTCTTCTCTTCAAGGTCGAGCGATTGCTCCTGAATTTTTTTCATAAGAAGCGCGCCTTGCAACGCTCCGCTTAGGTGTTCGCCCAAAATGTCGTATATGTAGCCGGTGAGCGGACCGTCTTTGAATACGGCCATTCCCAATTGTTCGTTCTTGAAGTGGAGCGGTTGCACGAACATGTGATACGGTTGTTGCGAATCCTTTAAGCCGCCGGGCACAAGTTCTTTTGTGGTGAAGAACGTATCTTGCGGCGGGACGTCTTTTTTCCCGTGCCGTAGTGTGATTATAGGCTTGGAATTGAGAAAGTCTTTTGTTGATTTATCGTATAAGGATAGAGAAAAATCGTTTATTTCCAACTTCGGGAACATTTTTACTATGGCTTGCGAGAGCGTAGGTATGTCGAAAGAGTTGGCGATGGAGTGGCCTACGGAGCGCATGAGCGCGGCTTTTTGCTCCGCCTGCAAACGCTTGTGCGCTTGTTGTCTCGAAGCCGCCTCGCTAAACAGGTTGTAGCTGTCGTGCAGGAGATTGTCGGCGGTCTCCGCTTTCGCGGCGTCCAACCCTTGCGTGAACTTGCGTATGGTTACGAGTATCTTTTGCCACTGGAGAATGTCGTCGCTCTCTATCGCGGCGAGCGTCGCCGCGCGAACCATGCGGTTAAGCGCCGAGAGGAAAACGCCCGTTCTCGTGCCCTCCACTTCGTCAAAGAAGGATGACGCTATCTCCCTCAGATCCTCGTCGTCGATAGACGCCCCCATTTCCATGGCCACAAAAGAGAACAGTTCCGACGTAAGATGCTCTTTGAGGTGGTCGATGTTGCTGGATAGGCGTTGGATAATGGAAAAAGTGTGCCGGTCAAGCGTGTGATTGGGGTTTATGAAGCAACCGCACGATTGCCGTATGGAGAGCGGCGTTTGCAGAGAGGTGCGCCGCGGTACCTCTTTGCCGTTCATTTTCGACAACAACAGTTCCACGGCGGTGCGTCCGATTTCGTAAAGCGGTTGTCGTACCGTGGTTAGCGGCGGCGTGGTCAGGGCGCTCTCCTCAATATCGTCGAATCCGGTAACGGCCACGTCTTCCGGCACGCGCACGTTGCTCTCCAAAAGCGCCGCTATGGCCCCCAACGCGGTCTCGTCGTTGGCCGTTACCAGCGCGTCGAACTCAATGCCTCGTTTGAGGAGTTCGAGCGTGGCCTTGTAACCGCCGCTACGCGAAAAATCGCCGACGGCGATACGCTCCTCCGCGCACGCTATGCCGAGTTCTTTTAGGTACTTTCTGAAAAACTCAAGGCGCTGATCGGCGTCCAAGTTGCCTTTGGGGCCGCTGATGAAGGCGAATTTTTTGCAATCGTGCGTATGCGCTAAGTGCGATATAATCCCCTTCATGCCCGACGCGTTGTCTACTATTACGGCCGGTATGTGCTCAAGCGCCGGCGCGAGCGAAACCGTGGGCAACGCGCTGAAACGCTCCATAAACTTGGCAAACTCCATCTCGGTAATGAAGTTGTTGAGCGTTCCCGATATTATGACGCCGTCGAACTTCGACGTGTCTACGTGGTTGTAGATGACATTGCGCTGTACTTCATACGGATTTTGCGGCGATACGCGTAGCGCCCCGCCGGCAAAGCAAACGACGTTGCAATCGTTCTCTTTGGCGCAATCGACTATACCGGGCCACAGAGACGCGTAATACAGTCCGGCGACGCCTTCGAGCAATAGACAAATGTTTTTCATCGTCTTAACCCATGGTCACGTTGACTTCATGCGTTTTCCCGTCCGTAAAGGCGGGGACGACGGGTTTGTCAAGCGGCTTTCCGTCGACCGATATCGATTTTACGCCGCGGCAGACGCGCCCCGGATTCTCAACGTTTATTACGTAGCGACTTCCTCGGAAATTGCGCTCCACCGAGAATCGCTTCCAATCGGAGGGTACGCATGGGTCAACCAAGAGACCGTCCATTTGCGGGCGCAACCCCATTATGTAGCGGCTCGCCGCCTGATATGTCCACGACGACGTACCGGACAGCCAACTGTTGCGCGCCAAGCCGAAAAGCGGATGCTCGTCGCCCAAAATGTTCTGCGGGTAAACGTACGGCTCGCACTCGTACTCGTCGATTATATCGTTC
>LIUJ01000070.1:0-6983 GCA_001462255.1 Fibrobacteria bacterium GUT77
GGCGCATCGCGGCCACGTCCATCGCGGCGCGGGTAGCGGCGCAGTTCGGGTGCGTTTTGGGGGGGCGAGTCGGGTACAAGATACGCTTCGCGGCTAAGGAATCGGCGGACACCGTCATCAAGTTTATGACCGACGGTATCCTACTCGCCGAGACCGAACATGACCGTCTTTTTCAACAGTACGACACCATAATCATCGACGAGGCGCACGAACGGAGTTTGAATATTGATTTTTTGCTCGGATATTTAAGAAAGATACTCGGCAAGCGTCCCGATTTGAAAGTCATCATCTCCTCCGCCACCATCGACGCCGAGAGTTTTTCTTCCTGTTTCAACAACGCGCCCATAATTGAGGTATCGGGACGCCTCTTCCCCATTGAGGTATTGTATCGAAACCCGGAAAACGAGGAGGGCGAGGAGGCGCAGGGATACGTGGAAAACGCCGTAACGGCCGCCGTCGACTTGCTCGACTACTACGGGCCGGGCGACATGCTCGTCTTCATGCCGACCGAGCGCGACATTCGCGAAACGTGCGACAAACTAAGCGGGGCGCTTGTACGGCGCGACGTACGGATACTACCGCTCTTTTCGCGACTAACGCGGGCCGATCAAGAGGCGATATTCAACCCCTCCGACGAAATTCGGATTATCGTTTGCACAAACATCGCCGAAACCTCCGTTACCGTCCCAAACATCAGCTACGTCGTGGACACCGGGTTGGCGCGGATATCGCGGTACGCGCCGCGGTTGCGCACCAACCGCCTGCCCATAGAGCCGATAAGCCGCGCCAGCGCCGACCAACGCAAGGGACGTTGCGGACGCGTGCGGGACGGCGTCTGCATACGCCTATACTCGGAAGACGACTACAACTCCCGCGAGGCCTTCACACTGCCGGAGATAAAACGTTCCAACCTTGCCGGCGTCATACTCACCATGACGGCGCACAAACTCGGAGCCATAGAGGATTTCCCGTTTATAGCGCCCCCGTCGAAGCAGGCGATATCGGAGGGTTACGCGCAACTCAAAGAGCTTGGGGCGATTGATAGCGGTAAAAAAATTACGCGAATGGGTGCGGAAATGGCCATGTTGCCGTTTGACCCGCACATATCGAGGATGATAATCGCCGCCCGTCGGGAAAACTCTTTGCGTGAGGTTAAGATTATCGCCGCCGCTCTATCCATCGTAGACCCGCGGGAGAGACCGCTTGAAAAGCAAGCCGAAGCCGACGCCGCGCACGTAAAATTCGTTGACAAAGGTTCGGATTTTTTGACCTACGTAAACTTGTGGGACGCGTATGGGAACGAGTGGGACACGCTTAAAACGCAAGGCGGTTTGCGCCGATTTTGTAAGGGACACTTTTTATCGTTCACAAGAATGCGCGAATGGCACGATGTTTATCGGCAACTTGACGAAGCGCTGTCTAAGATGAAAGGGTACGAACAAAATTCGGCGCCGGCCTCTTACGACGCGGTACATCGATCATTGTTGACCGGTCTTTTGGCCAACTGCGCCTATCTTGACAAAAACGGAAAATACAAAGCCGCCGGCGGGAAAGAAGTATTGATATTCCCCGGCTCGGCGTTGGCCAAGAAAAAATGCGACTGGGTGATGTGCCACGAAATCGTGGAGACAAGCCGCGTATTCGCGAGAACGGTCGCGGCGATAAAACCGGAGTGGCTTGAGGAATTGGCCGCCGATTTTTGCAAACGGACGTTTGAAGCGCCTTTCTTAGACGCGGATAGCGGTTGCGTACGCGCCGTGGAACGCGTTACGCTGTTCGGGCTCCCGCTCGCCGTAAAGAAAAACGCCCTATACGGCCGCGCGGCCCCGGAAGCGGCCACGGAAATCTTTATAAGGGACGGATTGGTTGAAGAAAATTTGGTGTGTCACCACAAATTCTACGACCACAATAAAAAACTCAAACAAAAAATCCTTTCATACGAGGCAAAACTGAGGTCAAGAAACTATTATAAAGGGGACGGGGCCATATTTGATTTTTACAAGAAGCGATTGCCTATAGTTGCGTCGATACACGAATTAAATAAAGCGATAAGATCCGCCGGAAACGATAAATTTCTTTACATGAGTGAAGAAGACATCATAGAGGAATCCATCCCGGAAAAGGCCCACGCGTACCCCGACCACGTCAACATAGGCAATCAAAATTTCGCGTTGAAATACGCGTTTAACCCGGGGGGGGAAGACGACGGGGTAACGCTGGCGTTGCCGCAAAAGGCGTTGCCGTTCATCGCTAAGGAGACTATAGGGTGGTTGCTTCCGGCGTTGTGGCCGGCGCAGATAAAAAGTTTGTTGCAGCGGTTACCGCGAAGCCAAAGAAAAGCATTCGTACCTATAGGCGACGCCGCGCAAAAACTTGCCGATAGCATAATCGCGCCGCCCGCTACGCATGAATCGTTTGCCGTAGAATTATCATCGGCCATCAAAAAAAATTACGGCATTGATATTGATCCGGTCATGTTGGATTTCGATAAGACCGACCCGCATCTTGATTTGAAGATTGAGGTAAGAGACGAAAAAAACGGCGTAGTGGCAAAAGGCAGAAGCGGCGATCTGTTCAAACGGATGAACGATACGGCGGCGGTAGACGGTACGAATTTAAATATGAACACCGGCGCGATAACAAGTTCGTCAATCAATACCGCGGCAGGCTCGCCCTGGGACGGCGCTTTTGCCTCTTACCGCAAGGCAGGTCTTGTGGCGTGGCCGGAGGAAGACCTAAGCAAGCCGCTTGACATAGGCTCAAACAACGGCGGTTTTGCCGTACGCGGGTATCCGGCATTGATACCAAGTAACGGTATTGTTGACGACGACGTTAATACGGGAACCGGCGACGGTATCAACACCAATACAGAAATCAACACGAATATCAACAACAGCGTTGATCTTGTACTCTTCCCGTCAAAAATCAAAAGCGACATATCCCACCGCTACGGTGTTCGTACGTTATTGGAAATAACGCTAATGAAAGATTTGGCGTGGACGGAACGCGACATCTCATTCTCCAAGGAAGTAAAAGTAATGTGCGCCCCATTCGCGTCCAAAGACAAGTTCGCGTTGGCGCTATACGATATGATCTGCGAATCGTCTCTGAATTTCGACGACGCGCCGAGAAGCAAAGAGGCTTTTGAGCGGTTGACGATTAAAGTCAAAGAATCGCTAAGAGGAATAAGCTTTCGCGTCGTTTCCGTTTTTGAGGAATCATTGCGAATATTCACGGATAATACCGCCCGCCTATCGTCGGCAAAAAAGAAATTACCGACGGACATTCATAAGGAACTGACTACCGATCTCAACAACTTTTTTACCTACATTTTGGACGGTCAAATCACGCTTGAAATTTTTTTACAATACCCACGTTACCTAAAAGTCTTCGCGGCAATTATGGAAAAAGCTTCGTTCGAGCCGTTCAAATACCGTCAAAAGCGCACGGAGGTCAATCAATACGTATCAATATATAACGATTTACGCAAAAAAAACGCCAACTCCGAAAACGCCCATCACCGCAAACGCTTGTTGCGAGAGTTGGCGTTAATGATTAGGGAGTTCGAGGTCAACCGGTTCGCGCAACACACCAAGACGCTGTTTCCGATATCGGAGCAACGCCTTGAGAAGAAGATCGGGGATATAAAGAAGCTCGATGCCTGATTTGGCATTAATCGCCGGATTGCCGTTCCCGTTTAATGAGTAGGCACACTTCGGGTTACTTATTCAGCCGGCGCTCCGGGACCGTCTCTTCCGTTTCAAACGGCGGCGACTGCGACGGCGGTGGCGGTGGCGTTTCCTCTTTTCCGAACATTGCGCGATAAACTTCCTCCGCGGTGAAGGCTACGCCGCCGTCGGGGTCTTGCCGTAGCGAGGATAGGAGTTGGCGGCAACGCGGATCTTTTATTTTTCCTAACGCTATTATCGTCTCTATTTTCAGCGACGGTTCTTCCATTCTGTTGAGTATGGACATCAGGATGTTCGCGGCCGGTTGGTCCTTCATCTCCCCTACCAGCGATACGGCAAGGCGGCGTATGCGCGGGTCGGCGTTCTGCTCGGTGATTATCACGCGCAGATGCGGGGAGTAAACCTCGTATCTGTCCCTGATACGATCCACCATATCCTTAACCAACTCCGGATCGAACGGTTCCTGCTCGTAAAGGTTTCTAAGTTTGGAGAGTTCGTCGACCACCCGCGCCCTCTCCTCCTTGCGATCGCCGGAAACTTGCGAGAGTTCGTGAATGCGGTCGGCGTTCCAGCGGGTATCAACGGCAAGGGAGTCCACGCGTTTGTTTGATGCCGCGAGCTCGCCGCGCAGGCGGTCAATTCGGTCCTCAACGCCTGTCAACCCGTCCAAACTGTTGTAGCCGGCGCCGAAATTGAACTTTATCCCGGCGCGTAGCGTAGGTCTAAACGGGAATTGACCGGCCCTATTGCTTGATATATGTGGCGCGTCAATCACACCGACGTTGATCTCCAACCTATCGGCAATGGGGCGTAATACGGCAAAAACGGATAGCATGAACTCGCCCGTGCGTTGTTGGCCTTCCACGGTAACGTATAAACCCTGCCCAAAATATTTTTCTATACCGATAAAAGGATTGATTTCGTCGTATCCTTTATAGCCGCTACGCGTTAGGGCGCTCAAAATCCCAACGTGAATCCTGAGCTTCGCCCACTCGGAGCTCTTGGCGGCGCCTAAGTAAAATTCGTTTTTAGGGTAAGAACCGCCGCCGTCAAAGTAAAACGCCTCGCGATTCGCGTAAATGTTTTGAAATCCCAACGTTAGGGTTGGAACGTACCAAAGATCCGGGTTTTCCTTGACTACGCAGGCCTTAACGCCCATGGTGAACCCGCCGGCGTATCCGACATCTATACCCACCCACTCCGAAAGGCCTAAGTGCACGCGTTGCACGGAAACTACCGAGGCAATCGAAAACGAATCGATTTTCCAAGCGAAATCAACGTCGGCCACAAACCTGCCGCCGGGAAGCAAATCGGCGTTGGGGACAATTTGAAGCGTAGACCAACGCGTGACGGCAAAGGAGGCGCAGAGCGCTCCCACCGTCAATATTATCGCGCAAACGTATACTATACCCCGCCTACCGCAGGAACCTGTCATCGGTAAGAAACCTTTCGCAAAAGCCATTCGGATACCGGGCACTCGTCAGCTATTGAACCCGCTTTCTCCGTCTCCGGCGTTGGCATCCGATTCGGATACCCCGACGTTACCGCTTGAGACGTCGAATTCGTTGCCGTCGTCACCATCGGATCCCGAATATGAGGAATGGTGTGAGGAAGACGAATAGGAGTGGCCGGAACCGTAGGAATCCGACGCGCGGTCGGAGGTAGACGCGCCCGCCGGCGGTGCCGGCAAACGATCTCGTATATCTTTCAACAACTGTATGATAATGTCGTTTTGCCTTACGAGGCGGTCGCTCGAACCGTAGTTGCCGCCGCGGTTGTAACTGCCGTAGCCGCTACCGCTCCGATATCCGCCGCTACCGCTACCGTAACCGCCCGACCCGCCTTCCGAACGCCTACCGCGTTGGACGGAACCCGCATAAGACGACTGCCCCCCCTCGCTCTGGCGATCCCTGCCGTAACCGCCGCTACGATACCCGCCACCGGAGGAATACCCGCGCTGCTCCCGTTGTTCCCGCTGCTCCTGATACCCCTCGCCGGACTTGTCCCCGTTGTACTTAGGGATGGGCCTACGGACAAACACCCCTCCTTGCCCTTGTCCCTGACCTTGGCTTGATTGACTCGATTCATCGTTGTACATTCCGACTCCTTTCACTTACTCTACTCGCGCCATTGAGGGCGCGGCGTATGATTAAGATGTTTGTTATGAAAATGTTATTATTTGTTTTGCGAACCAATCCATCAAAAAATCCCCGTATTCGTCGGTAACATCAACGCTCCCGCACTTTGTTTTGTTACGAAACCACGTCATCTGACGCTTGGCGTAGTGCCGTGTATTCCGCTTTATGAGCTCTACCGCCATATCAATACCGACCTCTCCCCTCTCGACGCCGAACAGCTCCCGATAACCTACGCACACCATCCCCGGACAGCGCTCGTCGTAACCCATAGCGCGGAGGCGCAGAAACTCCTCCCACAACCCCGCCTCAATCATCTCGTCCACCCGCCGATTTATCCGCCCGTACAACACGTCCCTTGGGCGGTTTATTACGACTGCCCGAAAATCGACATCCTCCGGTTGGCGGCCCTCTTTCTGCAAAACCGACAGCGGCACCCCTTTCCTATAAAATATATCAAGCGCACGCAAAACACGCCGTAAATTATTCGGATGGATTTTTGAAGCCGCCTCAGGGTCAACCTCCGCGAGCCGCTCGTGCATCCGCGCCGCGCCGCGCTCGTCCGCCTCCGCCTGCAACCTCCCCCGCAACTCCATATCGGCCTCGTCCAACCGGTCGGCCCCCTCAAGCATAATATAATAATATAAACCGGTGCCGCCGCAAATCAAAATTTTTTTTCCGGATTCACGCGCATCGCGGATTATCCGTAGCGCGTCGTCGGCAAAGGCAAAGGCCGAATAGGGCTCCGTAGGCTCCAAAATATCAATCATCCAATGCTTAACCCGCTCCCTCTCCGCAAGCGACGGCTTTGCGGTGCCGACGTCCATGTGCCGGTAAACCTGCCGAGAATCGCAGGAAACCACCTCGTACCCAAACGCCTCAGCCGCCCGAAGGACGAAAGAGGTCTTGCCTACGGCGGTGGGACCTAAAATCACGGGGACGATTATCTTTTCCATGGCCGGACTACAAATGTATTAATGTCGTCTTTTACGTCTTTCCATACCGTATCCATATTGAACAATTTGTCTTTCATCTGCCTCCATTCTAATTGAAATCCGTATAAATGCCTTACAAGATGCCTAAACATTAAATAATCCTTTAATGAATCATATAACTCTTTCCTTAATATGGGCGCTCTGTTTTCCGTCTCTTCAAACGC
>LIUJ01000070.1:7106-9170 GCA_001462255.1 Fibrobacteria bacterium GUT77
CTTCAAACGCTTTCGCCAACAAATCTTTATGCCACTGCATACCGCTAGAAATTTCACGGTCATAACTTTTGACTATTAAGAGCATTATATTTTCTATACCGTTGTAAAACGAATGCAAGACCATAGCGGCACCGTATTTTTCAGTGTAATTCGGTTCTTTGACTTTGCACAAATCCACTAACTGCCTTGACGCGTTTATGTGTTCATCCATTTGCTCTATCTCAAACAGCACCTTCTGAATGACCGCGTTATTCAATTTCCACAACCTCTCCAAGGGAATTTAAAAGATTATAAAATTTATTATTTACGTCAAAATCGACTAAATCCACTTCATTGGATAATTTATCGTCTAATTTTGAATATACACGCAAAAACTTTTCCGGCTGAAGCCCTTTTATCCCGATATCTATGTCCGAGTTTTCGTGATACGTACCGGTAACCAATGACCCAAAAAGATAGACCGCTCGACACCCCTCGCTTTTAAGAAAAAAGGCGGCATCCTCAACATCTTGGCGGTATTTGAGTGGAATGTTAATGTTCATAGTATATACAATATAATATCCGTGGACGGACAAAGTCAAATTAAAATTACGGCGTGGACAAAAAAGCTTGCTTTTTCGGCGGGTAAGAAGTATTTTATCGTGGTGAAACAAGCGCCCCCCAACAAACAGGATAGGTCAATGGCGGATAAAAAACGTAAAAAAAACGATCCCGATAAAGACTCGCAAGCGTCCGCGTCAAAACAGCCGATATTGCCGTTATTGATACTAACATTGGGTGCGCTGTTGCTGATAGCAGTCGCCGCCGTCTTTCTACACGCGCCTACAAGGCAAAAAGCCGCCGCCGCGCTTTCCAAGACCAAGCACATAATCGACATTATAAAGGACGACACGACCCAAGCGCCCAAAACGGCCGACGGCGCGGCGGCGAGCGCCGGCGCCTCCGACGCGACCGTGAAATTGCAAAACGCCCTCGCCGCCAAATTCGCCGAGCTGGAGCTACGCGACGCCGACTACTCCATCCAGTACATCCCCAAGGACAGCGCCATAGAGATCAAAGCCGCCGTCCCGAGGGGGCGGCCTATGGAATGGGTGATTTGGAACCTGTCGAACGCCCCGACCGCGCCCTACCGCGTGGACGACTGCCTCTGCGCCTCCGAAACCAACTGCGCCATAACATTCAGAAGCTCAAACGCCAAGCATCCCAAAGCTGTCGTCAAGATACAGCAGTCAAACCGCTATATGTCCAATACCGCGAAGATGGCGATACTGATAGAGAACTTCGTATATGAGGCCAACACGATAGCGATAGAATACCTATCCTTCCCCGAACCTCTGACGGTAGCGATATTGCCCGCCGAAAAGTTTTCAGCAAGAACGGCGCAGATCGCCGAAGAGCACAAAAAGGAGACCGTGCTGCTTCTGCCCATGGAACCGCTCCCGCAACAGTACGACAAGTACAAGGGATCTATGGTGATGATCCACTACGGCGACGAGCAAATCCGCAACATCATAGCGCACGCCGCCGCAGCAGTCCCCAATTTCTCCGGCGTCTGCAACTTCCACGGCGCAAAGGTAATGGAGGATTCGCGGGCGCTGGGTATCATCCTATCGGAGGTAAGCAAGCGCAAGGCGTTCTTCGTTTACACCGACATCTCAAAAAAGTCGGTAGCGGCGCAGTTGACGAAATCGATGAAAATCCCAAACGCCCCGATACAAGGTTCGATAGACGCTACGGCGACGGCGGAGCAGGCAAAAGAAAAACTGCGCCGCTATTCGGTTACCGCAGAAAAAACCGGCAAAGTGCTAATAAAAGCGCAACCTTCGCCGGCGTTCATAAAGGCGCTGAAAGAAGAGGCGGAGGCGTTTAAAAAGAACGGCATTCGCTTAGTGTACGTGTCGGAATTAGCCAAGTAGACCGGTTGATTGTTTTCAACTCTCGCCCCTATACGCCGTCTCAATTACCGCGTTGATGAAATTTTCCGTGGTGCCGGGTTTTATCTCGCCGTGATTGAGATGTCTGAACGAATCGCCCGACGGCTGCCACTCGCCCATCATTATCGTA
>LIUJ01000071.1 GCA_001462255.1 Fibrobacteria bacterium GUT77
GTGAAGAACGCCGACGGCGGTGTGAAGATTACGGAAGAGGTAGCCAAATCTTTAGGCCAGATAGTAGACCGCGCCGGTAAGGTGGGCGATCTGATTGCCGAAATCGCGGCGGCGTCAAACGAGCAGGCGCAGGGCATAGAGCAGGTGAACACGGCGGTAGCGTCTATGAACCAGGTAACGCAGAGCAACGCGGCCAACTCCGAGGAGTCGGCGAGCGCTTCCGAAGAGTTGAGCAGTCAGGCCGCCGAGCTCGCGAACATGGTGAGCGCGTTCAAGTTGAGCGCCGTAGGTCGGGCCGTATACGGTACGTCCTTGCCGCACAAGAACAAGGCGACCGCGGCTCTTCCGAACAACAACGTCAAGGGCACCAAGAGCAGGGTCGCCGGCGGATGGGCTTCAACGGGTTTCGCGAACAACGTGAAATCGGTAAGCACGAAAGCCGTGAACGCGGAAGACATTATACCGCTTGACGACGACGAGTTGAGGGAGTTCTAAGAGGAGTTGGAAGAGCGATTATTACATGGCGGTGCTCCCCCCACCGCCGCTCTTTCAACGCGGAGGGCGACCGTGTAGGTCGCCCTTTTTGTTTTTTTATATTCCCGGAATATTTGACGCGCACATACGCGCGATAATGTATATTTATACTTTACCGATGTCATATTACATCCATAACCGAAAGAATAATACCATAATGCCCATTGATAATCCCAACGCCGCTTGCTCGTGCAACGCCTCTTGTGTCGCGAAGCCAAAAATCCACCCTACCGCTATAATCGACCCCGGCGCGCAAATCGGCGCCGACGTCTCAATCGGCCCGTACAGTATAGTAGAAAGCGACGTGGTCGTGGGTGACGGTTCCGAGATAGGTCCGCACGCCATGCTCGGCAACGGTACACGCCTCGGTAAGCGTTGCCGCGTTTTTATGGGCGCCTCAATAGGGCTTGAACCGCAGGATAAAAAGTACGCCGGCGAAAAGACGCTGACACTTGTCGGCGACGACACGCTCATCCGCGAGTACGTGACAATCAACCGCGGTACAAGCGCCACCGGGGCCACGCGGGTAGGGGCGCGCGGCTGGATAATGGCCTACTGCCACATCGCCCACGACTGCGTAGTCGGCGACGACGTTACCATCTCCAACGCGCTCGCCATGGCGGGGCACGTAATAGTCGGCGACCACGTGACAATCGCCGGCATAGTATCAATAAACCAATTCTGCCGGATAGGCGACCACGCTATGGTGGGGGCGCGGGCGCGTGTTTCTTCCGACATCGTCCCCTACGCGCTTATCGGCACCGAACCGCTTAGGGTCGTCTCCGTGAACAAAATCGGCTTGGAGAGGCGCGGCTTTACCGCGGAGCAAATAGGCGACATCAAACGCGCCTACAAGATGCTCTTCCGCGACGGTCTGCCGTTAAACGACGCGCTGGCGAAGATCGACGCCGAATTTCCGGGCGACGCGTCGATAAAAACGCTTACGGACTTCGTGAGGGGCAGCGAAAAGGGCTTTCTTAGGATGGTTACGGAAGCGCCCACCGACCCAGCGGCTTGATTTTTGGATTGCTTCCCGATTCCCACGGGACTTCTCTCCCGCCGATGAACGCGTCGACCGTCAGTCCGAGCGTCAGCGGGATTTTCATGTCGAGCGGGACATTCAAATCCTCCACATTGCGCACGGGTATCGGGTCAAACGAGGCTTTCAAAAAATCGACAAGCGCCAAGTTGTTCGCGCCTCCGCCGGATATCCAAAGCGCCGAGGGTTGCGTTGCCCCCTTATATTCCCTGCGGTAAAAGTCGTAAACGCTCTTTGCCGTTAGCGCCGTAATCGTCGCCAATTTGTCAACCTGACCAAGCGGCTTGAGGCAAGGGTGGCTTGTCAAGTGCGAAAATATCTCCGGCGACGCCTGCTTGGGCGCGGCTTTGCTTATCCACGGGTCGGTAGATAATATCTCAAGGCACTCGGCGCACGGGGCGCCCGTGGCGGTCAACGCCCCGTCGCGGTCAATCCCGCCTACGCACTCCGCTTCCTGCGCGCACTTGTCTATGAGAACCGTCCCCGGCCCCGTGTCCGACTCAAATAACAACGCCTGAGCGTCGTTGTCTATAACCGTCATCCGCGAGACGAGCCCGATGTTGACAAAGAGCCCCACGCCCGTAGTGTGCTTAGCTACGATAAGACTGCCCGGAAAGGTGGGTAGCACCCCCGACCCGCCGGCCAAAATGTTGTGCCGCAGAAAATCGGATAGTACCGGCACCCCCAAGGCGTTGGCCAAAAATACCTCGTCGCCCACTGTGATGTTCCAACTGCTCTGTTGCAAATTTTCGCCCGTGGCGCCCTTCCAGAGCGTAGGTTTGTTCAGCACCGCGTAGTGCGGCGCGCCGATGGCCTTGGGCGCGCCCGAAAGCGCGTTTTTCGCGCTTTCAAGGAAGAGCATGGTAACCTTGTAGTCGAGCCACCCAAGCTCCGAGAGTGCCTGCGGCTCCTGCGTCTCGCTAAGCCGCGTGATAAGCTCCTCCACTCGCCGCGGGTAGGGGAGATAGGCTGTTGAAAAGACCTCCCAGTCGCCCCCCGTAAAGCCTAAGTAGAGCGCTTGAATGCCGCTACGCAACCCGCCGGCGGAGATTACGACGGCGCGGCGGCTCTTGAGACGGCGAAACGTGGAAACGGCGGACGCCGCTATACGCAATGGCATAATTGTCGGCCTCTCCGTAGGTTTGAGAGTGGATTGGGATCGTTGACATATCGCTACGCTACATCTATCAATATAATATACGTTTCCGTAAGTGCGCGTATTATAGAAGATTTTTTTGCCGCTACGGTCAGCTTCTTTATGACACAATTCGATGAATCCAACCAGTTGATACAATCGACTAACGGAGACGCCGATCCGAACTACGAAGACCGCGTAAAAGGCGTCGGCCTTACCGCGCCCGCCATCGAGGTCTGGCGCAAAGAAGGCGACACCACCCGCAAACTCGCGCCGCTGTCCGTCGCAAAAACCGGCGACCTCGTCCAACTCCGTTACGCCGTTCCCGAATTCTGCTACGGGGCGCTCGTAAGCGTGGACAGCCGCGGCCTCTTAACCGTCCACCTATCCGGCGACTCCGGCGTAGCCGCGCTACTCGCGCCGGAGGGATTCGTCGCTATAGATATGTCGTACCAACTCGACGACGCTCCGCGATTCGAGGTATTTTACCTAATCACGGCTTCCAAAATGTTTAATGTGGACAGCGTAACAAAGCCGCTAATCAACGCAAACCGACCGGTAGAACGTTGGGACGGACAAGCTGACACTAAAATTACGATGTTTACTTTG
>LIUJ01000072.1 GCA_001462255.1 Fibrobacteria bacterium GUT77
CGGGGCGGAGCCCCGTCCCCATAATATTATTTTGATTTTTATTATTTGACTTTCTCATTTTAGGCTCTTCACCCTATCCTCCGCCGACACCAGCGACACTATTCTGATTCCGAAATTTTCGTCAACCACCACAACCTCGCCCTTTGCCACTACTTTATTGTTGACGATCAAGTCCACCGGCTCGCCGGCCATTTTATCCAACTCAACTATAGATCCGGGCGCCAACTCCAAAATTCTCTTTATCGACAACTCCGATTTGCCGAGCTCTATGTTGATATCCAACTCCACGTCCAAAAGCAGATCGATGTTTTCCCGCGGCCCGTCGTAGGTGCTTTGTCTCGGCGGCGGGGGGGGCGGGGCGAATTGCGTTGAGCCGAAAGAACCGCCGCCGCCGGTATCGCCGAAATTCGACATCGACATATTCGTGAGAGCGTCCATCTCGCTTTGGCTTATGCCTACGTTCAAGTCAGCCATCGCCGGAGACGATTTGGACACCTTGGCCGCGACTATCTCGTCGCCGAAGGCGTTGGGTATCAGCGCGACGACGTAGGCGTTGACCAAACCGGCGACGGTGATCTTCGCGACCCCCATATCCGCCGAGGCCGCGTCGAAGGGCGGGTTAGCGAAACTAAACTCGGCAACCGATACGTTTCCGGCGGAAACCGACTCGCCGAGATCGCCGCCAAGCGCCGTGCTGTACGCGCCCATCACTTGGTTAAACAACTCCGATACGGCCTCTTTCGCCTCATCCGTGTAGGGCGCCGATCCGTCGCCCATCATCATAAGGTCAACTAATACGCCTACGACCTTCTTATCCATGATAAGGTACATATCGCCCTCTAAACCCGATACCAACGAGAGCGTTAGTGAGACCAAATTTCCCGGCAACTTTCCCTTGGCGGCGCCGAAGTCCGCCTTGGCGCACGACTCGGAGACGACGTCTACCGCCCTGGCAGCGGCTGTCCCCAACACGGACGAGGCCTGCTTGCAAAAAAGCTCGAATATCGGGCCTATGGCCTTGTAGCGTTCGTCCGACGCGCCGCCATCGCCGCCCTCGCTCAAACCGTTCAGCAGACTGTCAATTTCGTCCTGGGATAGATAATCACTCACAACCAGGCACCTCCTTTTCCAAAATACTGGTGATCTTCACCGCCTTTTTGCGCCCTATGAGCCCGGCGCGACCAGCAAGCTTCGTCTTGCCGCCTATCTGCACGATAAGGTCGCTGTCGTGCCGCTTGTCCAAGCATATCACGTCGCCGCGCTGCAACTGCAACAAGTCCCGCATCGTAAGCGTCGTCTTCCCGATAACCGTGGAGAGGCACAGCGGCACGTCGCTAAGCTCCCGCTCCATAAGCTCGCGCGTCTCCGGCGTCGCCTGCCCCTGAAGCGACATCCAGTTCTCAACCGTCAAGTTGTTGATTACGCTCTCAAGCACCATGTAGGGAAAACACAAGCTCATAAGACCGGAGGCGTTTTGCATGCGCACCTCCAAACTTATGAGTATCACCGTCTCGCTGGGCGGCGCTATTTGCACAAACTGCGGGTTCGTCTCGTAGGCCTCAATCTTGGAAGTAAACGAACCGATGTGCTCCCACACCGTACACAAATCCGCGAGACCGCGTTGCACTATGCGGGTTATCACGTTCTGCTCTATCATCGTCAACTCGCGCTGATTCTCAAACGGGCGCCCCTGGCCGCCGAACAACCTATCTATGATGTAGAAAACGAGCGACGGGTTTATCTCTATAATAGCCAACCCCTCAAGCGGCTCCATACGGAACACGTAAATGCAACTCGGATTGGATATCGACATCACAAACTCAGAGTACGTCAACTGGTCCACGCTTACAAGCTGCGTCTCAATGAAAGTGCGCAAAAAGTTTGTGAGCGTGGTGGAGAACTGACGGGCGTATCCCTCGTGCAGGTTTTGCAACGTGCGCATCTGATCTTTGGAAACGCGGTCGGGTCTCTTAAAGTCGTAAAGCGATAGCGGTATCTCGTCCTCAACGGGGGCGTCGGTCTTCACATCCTCAAACGATTGGTCGGCAAGCCCGCCCTCATTCACCGCGTTGAGCAGGGCATCGACCTCTTCTTGTGACAGTATGTCGCTCAATGGTAACGCTCCGTTTGTCCGTTAGTCTTTTAATAACCCTACTGAATAATATACGTTGTAAACAATACGTCCCGCACCTCTCCCATTTTAGCGGGGAGCGACGCGTTTATCATTCGCTGTAAATCTTTTCTTATTTTGTCTCGCTCGCCGGGATCGCTGACTTCCGTGAACGACAGGCTTCCCAAGTGGTTTATAAGCAAGTCTTTGTACTTGGGGGCGCGGCGCCGCAATTCGGCGCCCAAAGCCTCGTTCTTCTCGTCGTACTCGAATATTATAGCCGCTTTAAGAAAACGGTCTTCCGTCCCCGATATGTTCACTACGGCCTCTATAGGCGTGTCTTCGGTCACGGCGCCCATCTTCGTCGCGGCTTCGGAGGCCAATCGCAACGAGTCTTCCTTCGCTTTTTGCGCAATCTCCTCCTCGTTGGCCGGCGGCTTGGGCACAATGAGATAAACGGCCGCCGTTTGAATGGCCACGATGCCCACAATGATCCCTATAACGAGAATCAAATTACTCTTCTTTTTGCCGTCCGCGCCGCCCGCCGCCGGGGCGGCCGAAGCCGCGTCTTTTTTCTTGTCATCCGCCATAAATCACCCCACAATACGTTTTTAATTGATACTCAATACCCCGACCCGGGATCCGCGTACGTCGCGTTGGATCCTTTGGGCATCTCCCCGTCCTTCTTCTGCACGTAATCGACATATATCTCTATACGCCTGTTCGCCTTCCTATTCTCCGCCGTAGTGTTCGGCGCCCTCGGCCTATACTCTCCGTAACCTATGGCGCTAAGCCTCGAAGGATCAACGTCGCCGTCTGCGGCCATGTACCGCACCACGTTTAACGCCCGCGCCGACGAGAGCTCCCAATTCGACGGAAACTGCGCGTTGTGTATCGGCACGTTGTCGGTATGCCCCTCCACCCGCACCTGCGTTGACGGCGCCGCGTTGACGACGTTGGCCAAGTCTTTAAGCACCCCGTACAGCTTCGGGTTCACGTCGGCGCGACCCGACTCAAAACCCACACCGCCCTTGTCCTCTATCTGAATCGCTATCCCCGTCTCCGTCACCTGCACCTTTACCGCGTCTTCCAAGTTCTCCTGCTTGATCTTTTCGCGCATTTTGGTAGCCGCGTCAACCGCCATCCGCTTGTTCTGAGCGTCGCCCCCCATCCTCGGAATGAATACGTCCTTTGTGATGAGCACCGACGGAAACGACTCCAACACCCCGCTCAACGCGTTTTGGAAAGAACTGGCCGCCACGCGAAACTTGGTCGGGTCTATGGTCGACATAGCCAAGAGCATAACGAAGAAGCAGAGCAGAAGCGTACACATATCGCCCCACGTGCTCATATACGCGGGCGCCCCCTTAGGGCCCTCCTTCGGCTTCTTTTTACGCGCCACAGCTACCCCTACCTCTTATCTTTCAAAACCAAAGCGCGTTGCGACGGCTCAAGGAAAACGCTGAGCTTCTGCGCCACGATACGCGGGTTGTCGCCCGACTGCAACGACATTATCCCCTCAAGCATCAGCTCCTTTAACATTACCTCCTTGGCGGAATACGTCTTAAGCTTCTCCACTATGGGCAAGCAGGCGATGTTCGCCAACATAGACCCGTACAGCGTAGTAATGAGCGCCACGGCCATGTTCGGACCGATGGATGCGACGTCGCTCATGTTGCCCAACATCAGCACGAGACCTACCAGCGTGCCTATCATACCGAAAGCGGGCCCCATCGTCGCCAAAAAGTCGAATATCTTCGCCCCGTCCTCATGGCGACTCTCCATGAACGATATCTCCGTTGACAGTATCTCCTTGATGAGATCGGGCTCCGTGCCGTCCACGGCGAGCTGTATACCCTGCTTCATGAACTCGTCGGTAATCTCCAGCGCCCGCGACTCCAGCGCCAAAATACCCTCGCGGCGCGCCTGCTCGGCAAACTCTATGATCTGCGTTATAACCGCTACCGGCGGCCGCGACTTGACGAAGAAAGCGTTCTTCGCCACACCGATGGCGTTCATAATGCGGGCGGCCGGAAACGCCATCACCGCCGCCGAAAAGGAACCGCCCAACGTAATGTAAACGGAGGGCATATCAATAAACGCCGACAACCTGTCGAGCCCCATACCGTAAAGCACCAGCCCTATCGCCGCGCACAAGCCGATAATCGTAGCCAGATCCATCAAAAATCTCCTATGTTAAAACGTTAACGCGCCGCCTTATCCCCAAACGCCGCAACCTCCGGACGCATACCCGCCGCGTCTACCACCTGCAACGCCTGACCGCATAACTGCCTATACTTTATAGCCTTACGCACTATATCCTCCAAACCGTTGCTGACTAAATACTTCTTACCGTTTGTAAGCGTAATAAGCGTATCCGGCGTAGACTTTATAGTCTCGATATGGTCGGCGTTCAGGACAAACTGCTCGCCGTTCAACTCCTGTAAGGCTATCATTTTGGACTTTTTTCCTTAAAATACGGTTTTACGGTTTTTGGTTTTTTTGGGCCTTAGACGCCAATAAATCAATATAAATATATATAATGATGTTAATAAAGTCAAAATCAAATAATAAAAATAAAAGTCATAACCAAAAAAAAACGCCGCAGGTCTTATGGAATCCCTTCCGGCCTACGGCGCTTATTGTTCTGTCCCAAATTCGGGCGACCGAGGACGGTCGCCCCTACGATTGCCTTGCCCAAACGTAGGGGCTGAAAATTTTCAGCCCCTACAACATCAATTTATGTTACTACCTCACCAACTGTACCAATTCCTGCAACATTTGGTCGCTGGTCGTGATTACGCGGGCGCTGGCCTGATATCCGCGCTGTAGCGTTATCATGTTCGTGAACTCGGTTTCCAGTTCTACGTTCGACATCTCTATCGCGCCGGGCTTCACTTTGGTCGTGGAGCCTACGCCGGGTTGGTACAACGCCGCCTCGCCGGAGTTGTTCGATACGCCGAACATACTGTCGCCCATCTTCAGCAAACCGGCCGGGTTGTTGAACTCGGCCACGTAGATACGGGCTATCGCCTTACTGATGCCGTTGGAATACAGACCCGACACCTCGCCGTCCTCGCCGATGGTGATCTCGGTCAGCTTACCCATCGGGTAACCGTCCTGACCCTTAATGGCCGTCGTGGTCTCCGACTCGAATTGGGTGATACCCAAGAAGGAACCGGGGCTGCCGATATCCATTTTTACGTTCACCTCGCTGGCGCCGTTGCGGGGGTCGAAACGGAACTGGTTGGTACCGTCGTCGAATGTGAAAGACGAGGGCGAACCGTCTAAGGCAAAGGTCAATTTGCCCTTGTTGCCGCCCAATATAACCTCATCGCCGCCGGCGAGAGAGAGCTCCCACAACCACTCGCCGGGGGTGCCGGTGTGGGTAAAGGTCATAAGAACTTGGTGCTGCGCGCCCGACTCGTCGTAGATGATGTGCCCGGTGGTGTGCACGCCGGTATTACGCGCGGCCTGAACCTCCGTGAACACCATGTTACTGTTGAAACGCGTCGGCGAACTCGGCTGGTTGGGGTCGGCCTGCTTGCCTATAACCGAGAGGCCGGTTAGGGCAAACGCAACCTCCTGCTGACCGCGCAACACGATGGAACCGGTGGGGATGCCGTCGCTCACGAGATCGCTGGACTTCTTCATGGCGACGGAAGGGCGCTTGTACACCGTACCGTCGTTCGACGGAAGACCTAAGGCGTTTTGGAGGTAATCGAGCAACTCCTGCATCGTCGTTCTCACGTTTTCGCTCGACACCGGGTCCACGTAATCATTGTAGGTGAAAATCAGGTTTTTGTTCCTGCCGCCCACCTGACCGTTTATGGTAACTTGGTCGCCGTTCGTAAAGCCAAGCGGCCTGCCGACCGAGTCAAAGAGATCGCCCAAGAAATCATTGTACGCGGCCTGCAACGCGTACTCGTCGGCTGTGGGAGCGGCCGGGTTCGCGGCGTTTAGACTAGAGGCGGAAGCCGGAATCCTAATGGGCGGCGTAGTAGTATTCGCGTACATTGGAGGATCGCCGGGAGCAACGGGCGGCACGGTGCCGTACTTCGGGGTGCCGTCGCTGTTTAGAGCCCCAACGTAATCTATCGTGGGCGGAAACAGGAACGTGTTGGCCACATACGCCTTAGACCCCGGGCGAGAAGAGGTAACCTGCAACCCGTTTATTGGCCCCGTACCGGCGTTGCGTATTTCAAGCCGACCCTGAGAATTGAGCTCAACGGTGATGGGACCGCTACCGGTGCCGGGACCGCCCACACCGTTCGTAAAGCCGTCTATGAAAGTTTTAAGCTGCGCCCTCTTGTCGCTGGCGCTGACGGCCGGATCGACCAAGGTAGTGTATATGGACGAACTCGGCTCTATGGCGTTCAAATACCCCTCAAGCTGGTCAATGAAATCCTGCAACGTCGGGATCTGCTGTATCTGATTGCCCGAATCGTCGAGTACCGGCCCCCACGTCGGGGGAGTGCCCGTATTTCCGTAAAGCGGATACTTCTCCACGCTAAAGCTAAACACCGGTATGCCCTTATCCCCCGTAGAGAACGTAATCGTATCGCCCTCCTTAATTCCAAGACTGTTCCCGTACTCGTCGAACAGGTCGGTGAGCTTACCGCGGCTGAACCCTTCCGCGCTGTCGTACATATTGATGCCGTTAAGCACGCCGGCGCTCGCCAAGAACCTGTTCGTATTCGTAACCGTCCCAAGCGCCTCGGAGTCGCTGTTCAAGTTACACCCGAACGTCATGTTTTCCGTCGCCTTCGCCGGCGATTTCTCTCCCCACGGGATTCTTATGTCGCCGATCATCTCTTTCCCCGTAAACGTCCCGTCCGGCTGCGCCATCTTGCCCTGCAACCTGTAACCGTTGGTCGGCGAGCACAACCGCCCTTGATCGTCCATCTGCAAACCGCCGTTGCGGCTGTAATATGTCCCCGACCCGTTCGAGAACGCCAAATACGCCCTACCTTCCAACGCTATATCGGTAATCTGCCCCGTAGTCTGCAAATTTCCCTGGCGCAACATCGTATCAATGGAACCGACCGCCACGCCGAGCCCTATTTGCAACGGGTTGCGGCCGCCCTGATTTCCCGCCGGACGCGACGGACCCTGGAGCATTTGCACCATAGACTCTTTGAATGTCGCCCGACCGGCTTTGAAGGCGACCGTGTTGACGTTGGAAATGTTGTTGGCCGTTACGTCCATACCTACTTGGTGAGTGCGAAGGCCGCTGATTCCTGAGTAAAGTGACCGTACCATAATACCTCTCCTTTGGTTTTGACGCCTCGGATCGGCAAGCTTTGAACCGCGTCATTCGGTCGGCGGTTCGGCGCATCCTGCCTCCACATTCGTGAGAGGCGAGGGCCTGCGTGTCATCAGCTCGCGATAACCGTGCTGTCGATGTTTGTAAAAATATTGTCCTTAACGCTCTCGCCGTCCATGGCGGTAATGATCGTCCTGTTCGGAATGTTTACAATAAACGCCATGTCTTTTACCATTACAAGCGTATCCCTGGCGCCCTTGCCTTCCGCCCCTTCCACCGCTTTCTCAATTTTTCCCATCGTCTCCGGCGTTACCTCTATGCCGCGGCTTTTGAGCCTCGAAGACGCGTGCGCGGAAAATTTGAGCTCCTCCTTCGCCTTCAACTTGAGGAGGTCGCTAAACGACTTCCCCCCCGCCGCCCGATCCGCCTGCGTCCGCGGAACGGTCTTCGCATCCGCGCCGTGCCCCGTCACAAGCCCGGCTCGGCTTGCCAAGATACGGCTTTGAATGTCGCTTTGGTCTATCGTATTCATGGCTCCTCCTTTCTTATGCAGTGCCGGAATACGCCGATTGTAAACTCTCGCCGAGGCCGTTGAACGCCGACACCTTATAATAATACTCCGTGCCGGCCGACAGCCCGATATCCGTAAACGTCAACGACGACGTGCTGCCAACCAAACTGTAACCGTCCGTGGGACTCGAACTGCGGTACACACGGTAACCCGTAGCCCCCGAAACCAATTCCCAACCTACATTGGCGCTGGTCGTAGACGTCCGCGTCACGCTCACGTCCAACGGAACCTGCGGAACGGAAATGTTCGAGTACGTAGAGATGCTGATCACGTCGCTCATCGCTATCTCCGCCCCGCCCACTTTCAACTTAAAGTCCCCGCTCAAACTCGTCAACCCGTCGACCACGCCCTCCGTGTAAGCGTACAACGACGCGTTCTTGTCCGAACCCACCACATTGATCTTGTACGTACCCGCCGGACACATCTCGCCGTCGGCGTCGTACCCGTCCCAAAAGAGCTGCGCCGAGCCGAACTCATTCGCGACTCCCTTAAGCGTCTTCACCACATCGCCGCGCCCGTTTTTAATCTCCACGCTAACGGCGGCCCCGCGCCCCGCGTTCACGTTGATCTCGTGCTCGGCGCCCGCAACGGCGCGGTGCGTCAAATTGTCATAACGCGCCCTCACCGTCTTACCCATCAAACCGAGCGCGCTCGACTGCGACAGGTAGCTCCCGTCGGTGCTCACGGAAACGTCAAGCACGCCGTTTATGTTTATTTCGCGCCCGCCTATCTTGACCAACACGCCGTCACCGGTAAAGCGCACTCCCTCCACCACCTCCTGCACATACGTATAAAGCGAAGAGTCTTTGTCCTGCCCGGCCACGCCCACCGAGTATGTGCCGGCCTTGGCCTTCAGCCCGTCGTCCGTCTTACCGTCCCAATAAACGGTCACGGAGTTTTGAGCGTCCTTGCCGGACGCGGCGATTGTCCTTATGACTTTGCCGTCCTCGTCCTTGACCTCCACATTACCGCTCGTAGCGTTGCCCAAGTGAACCTTAATGGGCACTTTAGTCCCGTCCTTACCATCCCAAGAGACCTTATCTTGAATCATGCGCACGTCGCGGCCTATAAGCGACATCGCCGAGGCGTTGGCGACCGACTGCGAAGAGTACATCTGCGCGGCCAAGTTCTCGTCAAACGCCCGACCGAGCTCGCGAATGGCCGACTCCGTGTTCTCCTGCGTCTCAAGCTCCCTAAACTGGGCAAGTTGCGACACGAAAGCCGTGTTGTCCATCGGGCTTAGAGGATCCTGGTACTTGAGCTGAATGGTAAGAAGGTGCAGGAACTGATCCTTCCCCATCTTATTGGTCTCTTCCCATAACTCACCCTTCGTGCTGCCGGTATACGAGGCCGGACCGAACGCGTACCCGTTTTCCTCGTCGCCGCCGAAAGACGCCGTGACGCTGTACGGAGCCGTTTGAGCCAATAAACTGCTTACGCTTTGACTTACGCTACCGGTTGTCGCCATTTTTTTGCCTTCCTTTCAAATCAAATGATAAAATCAAATTCATCTTAAGGGGAGGGCTTCGCCCTCCCTCGCTCCAACCAAAAAT
>LIUJ01000073.1:0-1933 GCA_001462255.1 Fibrobacteria bacterium GUT77
TTACAGAAGCCCTCCCCTTAAAATTGTATTTGACTTTAATCATTTGACTTTGATTTTGACTTTATGAACGAAAAACCCTTCAAATCCGCCTTCATCGCCCTCTTCGGCCGCCCCAACAGCGGCAAGTCTACCCTCATGAACACCGTCCTCCAAGAACAGATATCCATCGCCACGTCTCTCCCGCAAACTACACGCCAAAATATTCGCGGTATCTACACAACGCCAAACACGCAATTAGTCTTTATTGATACTCCCGGAATGCACAAAGGCGGAAAGCATACGCTAAACGCCGTAATGCGGGAGCAAGCCGTCTCCGCCGTCACTTCGGGAATGGACGTGGTATGCTACCTCGTCGACCTGTCCCGCGACTTCGGCGACGAGGAGAAAGACTGCGCAGAATGCGTCGCCTCCGCCTCCGTTCCCATATTAATTGTATTCAACAAAATTGACATTTGCGAAAATCCCGACGCGAAGATCAATACATTCTTATCAACTTACAAGCAATTTGAGAAATCGCCCCATATAAAACTCTCCGCCGTAGACCCTAAGTCAAAAGATATCTTTCTAACGGCGGTGGACCCGTTAGTTCCTCCCGGCCCGATGTACTTCGACGAAGAGTCGTTGACCGACGCCCCCATGCGGACGATAGCCGCGGAATTCATCCGCAAGCAGATAATCATAAACACGAGAGAGGAGGTCCCACACGCGGTATTCGTGGAGATAGAGTCCTACAAAGAGACGCCGCAAAAGCACGAGATAGTAGCCGGGATACACGTGGAGACGATAGGCCAAAAGGGGATAGTAATCGGCCCCGGCGGGGCGTTGATAGAAAAGATAAAACGTTTTGCTAAGAAAGACATAGAAAAATTAATCGGTACGCGAATATCGCTAAAATTGCACGTAAAAGTCACCCCGCAGTGGCGGGACGACGATAATTTTTTGAGGGTGATGAGATGAAATATATCATCGAGATTGGCTTCGCCGAGATAAACAAGTTGCGAGCGTAGCGAAGCAATCTCGAAAATAACGCTATTTTTTTGATACGAGGTTATCACAATGAAATACATCGGTCCTCACGTGTCAACTACCGGCGGCGTGCACAACGCGCCCGTTAACGCTAACGCCGTCGGCGCTACCGGATTTGGGATGTTTGTTAAGAATCAAATGCAGTGGAAAGCCAAGCCGTTGGAGACGAAAATCATCGACGCTTTTAAGGCTAATATGGAGCTCTACGGTTACACGCCGAAAACCGTATTGGTTCACGACGGCTACCTAATCAATATCGGCAACCCCGACGAGGCCAAGCGCGAGCAGTCTATCACGTCATTAATAGATGAGATAACCCGCTGTTCCCGGTTGGGTCTGACGCAACTGAACATCCACCCAGGTAGCGGAGTGGGAATAATCGCCAAAGACGAATGCGCCGCCGTGATAGCCGAATCGTTAAACGTCGTCCTTGACAAGACAAAAAATTCCGGCGTATCAATAATAATGGAATCCACCGCCGGGCAAGGCAACTACGTGGGCGGGCGCTTTGAGGAATTGGCGACGATCATAGATAAAACGGAGGACAAATCGCGAATAGGGGCCTGCATAGACACCTGCCACATCTTCGTAGCCGGTTACGACATTAGAGAAAAACAACACTACGAAGAGACAATGACCGCGTTTGACAATACGGTAGGTTTCAAGTACATAAGGGGCCTGCACCTAAACGACGCGAAATCGCCGATGGGCACCCACACGGATCGCCACGAGAGTTTGGGTAAGGGATATATCGGGATAGAGGCGTTTCGCCTACTAATGAATGATAGACGTTTCGACAACATACCGTGTATTTTGGAGACACCTAATGAAGAAATCTGGGGGGATGAGGTAGAGATGTTGAAAACAATGTGTTGACGTTGATTTAGACGCCGCGTAGCGGCGTATG
>LIUJ01000073.1:2164-2554 GCA_001462255.1 Fibrobacteria bacterium GUT77
GGAGGGCGAAGCCCTCCCCTTAAACGAATTTGATTTTTATTATTTGACTTTGACATTAATTGCCCAAATATGAAATCAATCTCATGGTATAAATCCCTAACCCGCCCCAAATCGCGCCGCGAGGAGGGTTGTTTTTTGGTTGACGGGAAACGCTCCGTCGACCATCTGTTAACGCACCGTGCGCAAAGCGTTCTTGAATTGCTGTGTATTGACGACACCGCTCAATCATATCAATCGTATCAATCAAAAATTCCCATTCGCGTAATCTCCGAGGCCAACATGAACTCAATCGCCCCGTCCCGCACCCCGCAAGGAATATGCGCGGCGGTGAGAATGCCGGACGGCGTTTACACTTCGGAAATTCCCGACGTCTCGACTCCGCTCGACGAC
>LIUJ01000073.1:2797-3508 GCA_001462255.1 Fibrobacteria bacterium GUT77
GACCGCGTCTCGACTCCGCTCAGCCGCAGGTCGGTCATTGAGCGGAGTCGAAATGACCGTAACAAAATTCTCCTGTTGGAGCACGTCCAAGACCCCGGCAACGTAGGCACCCTGATCCGCACCGCCGCCGCCTTTAGCGTCTCCGGAATAATAATGAGCGACCGGTGCGCCGACCCATTTTCCCCCAAAGTCGTCCAGTCTACCGCCGGTTCCATTCTGTCATTATGGATAAGAAAGACAAATAATTATTTGGGGATGATCCGAGAACTAAAAGACAAAGGCTACAAGCTGATAGCCGCCGACCTACGCGGCGACGATATTCAATCACAGCCTAAAAAATTCGCCGCCCCAACCGTATTGGCGTTAGGCAACGAGGGCGCGGGCCTAAGCGCCGGCGTTATCGATATGAGCGATTACAAAGTGCGTATCCCTATTTCCGATTCCGGCGCGGAGTCGTTGAACGTAGCGGTGGCCGGGGGGATACTGATGTTTATGTGGGGGTAACAAATGGGCGACCCGGTTCCCACCGGATCGGTCCCTTTCCTCAATTTTGGCGAAAAAGTCATTAATATATGGCCGCACAGCCCGTTTTTTATTATATTTAGAGTTATAAGGCGGAGTGGAACCCCCAAAAGGAGGATATATGGCGGATACATTAGTAATTGACCGTGAAACGCGGCTCGAAACGATACTGTCGTTCATCGACGCCAC
>LIUJ01000074.1 GCA_001462255.1 Fibrobacteria bacterium GUT77
CTTTTTTATTAGATTTATATTTTGTACTTTGACCACGCACACCGTTTATTATAAGAAAGAAAAGAAGGGAAAGGGATTGTTTTATGGGTTCACGCGCCAAGAAGTATTTGATAGCATCAGCCGTACTCGCGGCGCTCGCGTTAGCGGGTTGCCCCAAGAAGGAATCGCCCGAAGACATTGAGTTTGCCGCGCAGCAGGCGAAGAAAGCGGCTCAAGAAAAGAAAAAGAAAGTCGACGTCTTTGACGAGTTTTATGTAGACGACGCGAAGAAGACGTCCACGGACTCCAAGGCCACGGCGAGGGGCAGATCTGAAACGCCGGCGGCGGCAACGGTTGCCGCGGCGGCGCCCGCCAAATCGAAGCCGAGCGCTCTCCCCGCCTCCTCCGGTTCCCAAAATTTCTCCAAAAACGGGCGCTATGTCGTGCAGGTGAGCTCAACCGCGTCCGAATCGGACGCCGACAGAATGGTCAAAAAGCTTAAGGGTTTGGGTTATCCGGCATACGTCGCGAACGTTCAAAACCCGACACCGACGCTTACGGGAATGTACTTTCGCGTTCGTTTGGGCGGGTTCGACAACTACTCCGAGGCCAAGGACTTTGCGGAGGGCACGCTCGTACCGGCGGGGTACGATTATTGGATAGACCGCAAGGCGAACGATAATGTGGGGATTCAGGGGGCGGGATTCGGCTCCGCCGGCGGTCAACAGCAGTACCAACCGGCTCCGCAACAGTACAAGCCGGCCGCCGCCCCGCAACAATATCAACCGGCCGCTACGCCGCAACAGTACCAACCGACCGTAGCGCCTCAACCGTACCAACCGGCGCCGGCGCAACAAGCCGTTCCTACGTCCGCGCCCGCTCCGGCTCCGGCACCCCAACCCGCGGTTAAGCAACAGCAGGCGGTCCCGGCAACTCCTCCGCCGGCGCCGCCTCCCGCCGCTAAGCCGCAACAACCGGCGCCGGCGGCAACACCGGCACCCACGGCAACACCGGCGTCCGCGCCCAAACCGGCCGCCCAGCCAACGCAAAGTACAAACGACTGGGGAACAACGGACGACTGGGGATCGGCCGACTGGTGAACCAAAAAGCGCCCGACGGCTCGCGAAAAAGCGTCGCCATACAAAATTTGGGATGCAGCAAAAATATGATTGACGGGGAGCGCATATTGGCGCTCTTCGTCAACGCCGGTTTTAGCGTAACCGACGATCCGTCCGTAGCCGACATCATTGTCGTCAACACGTGCGCCTTTATAAAAGAGGCTACCCAAGAAGCCGTAGATACCATATTGGAAACAGCGGAATTTAAGAAAACCGGGCGTTGCGAAACGCTTATAGTGAGCGGTTGCTTCTCGCAACGTTACGGCGACAAAGCAAAACCGGAGTTGCCGGAGGTTGACATTTGGGCGGGAGTAAACGACTGGGAAGCCGTTTTGTCAAAGCTTATCGACGACGGTCGTAATCGCCGCGGCGGCGGCGACATCTCCGATGCTACCGATAATATTAAAAGCGTTAGCGGTAATAAGCAAGGCGGCTTTCGGCGGATTCTAAGCGAACCGCTATCAACCCAGTATATAAAGATTGCCGAGGGTTGCTCGCACGGTTGTACTTTCTGCGTCATCCCCTCCATACGCGGAAGATTCAAAAGCCGGGGTATAAACGACATTCTCCAAGAAGCCGAGTGGCTCTACGGGCAGGGCGCACGGGAATTGATTTTGGTCGCCCAAGACACCTCTTTTTACGGCAGGGATATCGGCGCGAGCCTGACCGCGCTTTTGGAGGCGTTGCTAAGGGGCACGGGATTCCCGTGGATTCGGATGATGTACCTCCACCCCAACTTCGTAAGCGACGACCTGCTGAACTTAGTGGCAGCGGAATCGCGTATCTGTCCTTATTTCGACATACCGCTACAGCACATATCCGACGTTATTCTGACCGCGATGAACCGAACGCCGCTCTCCGCCGGTATCTACGCGCTAACGGAACGAATAAGAAAGACCGTCCCCAACGCGACTTTGCGCAGTTCCTTCATAGTAGGTTTTCCCGGCGAAACGGAAAAGGAGTTCGGCGAGCTTAGAAAATTCATACAATTCGCCTCTTTCGACAAACTCGGCCTCTTTCCCTACTCCCCGGAGGAGGGTACCGGCGCGTACGCGATGCGCCCTCGCCCGAGTACGCGAACGGCGCAAAGGCGCTGCGCGGAATTGATGTCCATACAACAAGAAATCAGCCGCGGTTTGGCGGAGGCCAAAGTGGGCACGGACGCGGACGTGATAATAGACCGTATCAGCGACGACCCGGATTTCAACTACGAGGGCAGAACGGCGGGCGACGCGCCGGAGGTGGACGGGCGCGTATTCGTGTCGTCGGGGAGCTTTGAGGTAGGGCAAATCGCGCGAATGCGTATTATAGGCGCCGGCGATTACGATCTTTTTGTTTGACGGAAGCCGACGTTAAAAAAAACATTCTTCTATTGACTCCGCGCAATCCCATATACTATATTATAAATTCTACAACCGGTCAATTTAGAATCGATCAAGCTAACATGAGCATATCGCAATACCCGGACAGAAAAAAGCTGAGGGACGAGTACACCGCGCTACTCCCCTGCTACATAGCGGCGCTTGAGATTTTTCAGGCGCGGTTGCGGACGGCGCTTGCCGACTCCGACGTGCATTTTACGATGAAATACCGCGTTAAGGCTTTTGACTCCTATTACGGGAAGTTGCTTAAGCGCAAGACCCACGAGAGGCGGACGGGCGAGACTATCCCCATCCACGACATCATCGGGACGCGCGTAGTCTGCCCTTTTTTGGACGACGTGGAGGTTGTGGAACTTTATTTGCGCGACGCCTTTGCCGTGCGGGAGATTGAGCGCAAGGGGGCGGAGCGCGCCTTTAGCGATTTCGGCTACTCTTCCACGCACCTGTTGCTCGAAATACCTACGGATATCCGCGAACTGTTCCCCGACCTCAACCTGAAAATCGCCGAGGTGCAGGTGCGTACCTTTCTTCAAGACGCTTGGGCGGAGGTGGAGCACGAGCTTGTCTACAAAAACAGCAACAACATAACGCCTATGGACGAACCGTTGCGCCGAAAGTTAGCGGCGCTCAACGCCAATTTGTCGCTTTCGGACGATATTTTTCAAGAAATCCGCGACTACCAACGGCGTTTGCACTGCGAATTGAACAAGCGCCGCTACTCTTTCACGGCGCGGTTGGACGAAATCAAGCCGGGTTTGACCGCGGCCTCGCCCGATACGCGCGATACGGTAGGCGGAGCTCGGCCAAACGGCAATAAGACAGGCATAATCGGGACCGGAAGGGGCGGCGCCGAAGCAAACGACTGCGATGCCCCGGAACTGATGTCGAACAACAAGGACCAACTCCTCCTAAACGCGCTCAACGCGCACAACGAAAAGAACTTTCCGTTGGCGATACGCGTTTACACAAAAATTTTGGAGCAGGGTTGCCCAACCAACATCAAGGCGCTGGTGCTGATACACCGCGGCAAGGCGTACTTTTCCCAGTCGAACTACGGCGAGGCTCGGAACGACTTTAAAGCGGCGGCGGATTGCGAACCTACGAACAACAGGGCGTTCTACCACTTGGGCGTGGTGGATAGGGTGCTCGGCGACAACAACTCCGCCCTAAACGCGTTGCAAGCCTGCATAGAGATCAACCCCTTCCACGTGGACGCGCTGTTTGCCATAAGCGGCGTCTACTTCGACACCGGAGACTATCCGGGGGCGCTGGAATACTGCGAAAAGGCCTTGCTCGTGGAACCGGAAGCGTCGGCCGTAAAAGAGTTTCGGAAGTTGGTCATTTCGCGGATGAACCTGTGACCCGCTTCCGAACACTCCTCGACGCCGGCGTTTTTACAGCGTTACCCCATACACGAAGACCCCAAGTTTATCCGCCAGCGCGACGGTATCGGCCATATCGTCCACTATCGTGCGCCCGGCCTCCACTATCACGCCGGTGAAGCCGTATTTGGCTATTGTCTCCAATGTTCCCGTACCGACCACCGGAAGGTCTACCCTGTCGTCTTGGCCGGGTTCCATTATTTTGGCCATGATTCCGCCGCTACCGCCGCCGAGTTCGCGGCGTTTGGCCACAGCCCGCCTTACTATGTCGTCCGTGCCTTTAACGTTTTCGTAGGCTATTATTTCGCCCTTGTAGATGACGACCGCTTGGCCGGCGCCCGTGCGAATGTACTTCAGGATGGTCTCCCAGTTCTTCCTGAAGGCCTCGATGTCGGCGTCCGCGGGGGTCACCTTACCTAAAGCGCCCAAACCTATAAGGAGCTCCGGCATTACCGACTGAATGGACTTGACGGTAAGGCCGCTGCGGTCAAACATCGACATTATTATAGTGAATAGGCCTTTGTGCTTGTTTTTCATTACCAAAAGGCGAGCTACTATTTTGGCGAGGTCGAGCGTAGGCCTTATCTTGGCTTTGGCTATACCGCCGATCATCACAACGTCTTTTACGCCGTTTTGTTTGAAAAATTTTATCACCTTTGATATTTGGGTGACGTAGAACTCCTCGTATCCGGCGCAACCCGCCTCACGCAGGCTACTCTCCGCCTCGCCCTTAATTCCGGCGATATAGAGGTTGTATCCCTTGCGCTTCGCCCATTCGGCGAATTGGAAGGGAAGGCGCCGGTTTCCGGCGATCAGGCCTATTTTGGGGGCGTTGCCGTCGGTTGCCGTCATGCGTACATCCTTTCTTTCGTGTAATTTACGGGGGCCACGGCGGACGTGTCAGCGTTTCGGCCGGGCGTTTTCCACCCGTACGAACGCGGTTTTACCGCCTACGGGTTTTAGATAATATAACATTCGGTAGCGCTATTTCGGATACGAATATAAAAAATTTACAACCAAAGTAAAAAATTTGCAATTTTCCTACGCATTGTATATATTCTATAGAGATGATACGGCGGGTGCCGGACGGATTACTGCGGTTTTTGCGCGTAAAATTCTTCATGGGGGAGATTGCCGAGGCAATGAATTGGTTTAAGAACGTTAAGATACGCAACAAATTTCTTATCATCTTTGGGGTGTTCCTCCTCCTTATCGGCGGGGGAATGTCTTATGTTGTCTTATCCATACAGAGCGTGACGGCCAAGTACGTGCGCATTACCGAGGGGCCCAACCGAAGGCTCCTTTACGCCTCCGACGCCACCGTGGAGTTTATGAACATACGCAGAACCAACACCACCATGAGCACTTGTTTCGACAACCCGGAGGCGGCGAAGCTCAATTACATAAAGTGTACCAATTACTACGAAACGTTGCGAAAGTTGCTTGACGACTGGCGGAAGAACCTCGAGAGCGACCCTACCTTAGCCGCCGACCAACGGGGTACGCAATTACTGATTTTGGAGGAGGTGCTTAGGGAGCTTACGCGGTATATGACGTATGTGAAAGATATGTACGAGGCGGTGGTGTTGCAACGCGACCAGGCGCGGATGGAGGAGTTGTACGTCAAATGCGCTCCCATAGGCGAACAACTGATAAACCAGATTGGCGGCAACCGGAACCTGACGCAGGCGTTCATAAACCACCAAATGACCGAGGCCAACCGAAAAACGTCGGAGACGGACACGGTCATTATCGCCATGGCGCTCGCGATATTGGCGCTCTCGCTCTTCCGTGACCTCATCGTATCATACCTCATAACGTCGCCCATAGGCAAGATAAACCACTCCATAAACGAAATTGAGAAGGGTAATTTGAAATACGCGGTGCGGCTCTCCCACAAGGACGAAATCGGGATGTTGTCCAACCACATCGGCGACATGGTCGACAAAATAGCGGAGATGAACTCCTCAATAGCCACCCTCGACAATTTGGACGTCATGGTTTTCATCACGGACATGGAGTACAACATCATATCCATGAATGAGTTGTGTTGCAAGTTACTGGGGGTGGAGCGAACGGCAAGCTTGGGAAAGAAGTGTTTCGACGTAATCTGCGAAGCGAGCGAACCCTGCCCGTTTTGTCCGCTACCCGACTTTTATCCGGTACGGGAAACCTTACCGACATGTCAGTGGGAGCGGCCGCTCATGGTTTTGGGCGATGAATCCGAGGTAAAGCACGAGTTGTGGTACGCTTGCCGCTCTTCCATTATACGTTGGACCGACGGTTCGCTTGTGCTCTTCAACGCGTACACGGACGAAACCATAATGAAGCGGCACATGGAGCAGTTGCGCGACGTGGCGCAAGCCGCCGACGAGGCCTCGCGCATAAAGTCTTCGTTTTTGGCCAACATGAGCCATG
>LIUJ01000075.1 GCA_001462255.1 Fibrobacteria bacterium GUT77
CGATTAACGGCGAAGGCGGCGTAACGATATTTGAGTTGGAAACCGGGGACGACGGAATAAAACACTATGTTCAAAAGAGTGTAACAAGCAGGCGGACGCAATGGGAGAGCGGGGAAGACTATTCGGTCGAGGATCGGCAGCCGGTTTCGTACACGGAAACAGGGACTATCGGGCAGGCTATAGAAGCGCTGGATGTGGGGGATTTAGGGAAAATAACCGGTGGGGCGCAGATACCGGACGGGGAAAGCGCGGCGGAAATCGGGCCGGAAAGGATAGAACTGCTGTACGGTGGCATTAACCGGTGGTATTACGCCATATGGATAGGCGATCAGAACGGGGAACATTCGTTCAGTTGGGAAAAACTGTACAAGCAAAAGAACGACGGCATTAAGAATGCCACGGGAAGCATGGAAGCGCAAAAAAAGAATGTACAAAACACTGTGGATTTAATTAATAATAAAGATAACGAACCCAATAAAAATAACGCGCCCGTGATTTATTACCAGTCGGTAAAGACGGCGGCGCAGACGCAAGAGATTGCCGCCAAGCCCGGAATGCCTTTGAAGGAATACGAATACGGCTACAATGTAGAAAAAGACGCGCTGATAGGGACGGTCTCACGAAAGGTGCAGAACAAAATTGAGGGGGACAGCGTAACAACGATAGAACAGACCTATTTTCCTGCGATTTACGGCAACCGCGTTCACGCAACCCGCGCGGGCGGCCCGAGTTATTATGAAATACCGGGCATACTGTCCTATAAAAGCGGTGGAGAGGGTATGCCCGACATCCGTAAAAGCCGGAGTACCAGCACCGACACGGCCTGGGACCTTTCGGCTAATATTGATTTTGAAGGCAAAGATAAACAATTGGATATAACGTTTGCAGGGAGCGTCAGCGGCAGCCTCAATTACAGTTCAAACCGCGGCAATTCCCGGATGTACCAAGCAGTACAGAGCATGGGCGGGAACGGGCTGACGGACATCCTGATAGCCAACGGCAACAAGATAACGGTAACGGAGGGAAGCCGCAGGGGATTTAACGGGACTTACCATATAGAAGGGATCGAGTACATAAGCCTCAACCACGATGTCACTAACTCGCTAGGGGGAAGCATCGGGGTTAGCGGTTCCATTACGAAAACACATACCGGATCCGGCAGGGTTTCCGGCATAAGCCTGAATACCGGCAGCGGTAACAGTAGCGCGACAGGGAACACATACCAGGAAGCAGGGTTTGCGGACGTGAATGGGGACGGGCTGCCCGATTACGTCATCGGCGGGACTGTCAGATTGAATTTGGGTAGGGAAAAATGGGCCGACGGGGAAACCGATTTTACCGGAGTGGCGCTGAACGTGGGGTGTTCGGAGACGAAAGCCGCTTCGCAGTCGCTCGGCGCCGGCCCCCAGTTTAGAGACAACGATACAGGCACTTACGCCGGATTCAACGCGAGCATAGGCGGCGGGTTTAACTACTCGGCGACAATAACGGAAACCATCGAAATGCTGATAGACATAAACGGGGATGGGCTGCCGGACATGGCCAGAGCGGAGGGCGAGCAAATGCTGGTCAAATTTAACCTAGGCGACCGCTTTGAGGAAGAGGAGCTTCCGTTTGACCTGCCCGGCTGGAACCTTAATCCTGTGCTGGAAATATATAAATTTGCAACCACAACCGACGGCAATATACTGACAGGTGTTTTTGAAGACATGCCCTTGGCAGGGAATGTGCAAGAGCAAACGGGAATAGGCAACATGTCCTCTCAAAATGAATCGACGGTGAACCCGTTCGGATTCGGGATTGAAAAATACCTCAATAAACTGGAAACGACTTCAAATATATCGGCTAACACAAGCCTGAGCGTGAACGTCGGCGGCAATATCCATGCTACACTGGAGTTCGTCACACTGAACTTTACGGTAGGCGGCGGCGGGGGCTTTAATTCGGGGACGAACATCAGCGGCGTGACCATGCGGCTTACGGACATGGACGGCGACGGGCTGCCCGACCGGGTGCTGCGGGTACCCGGAACCAAATATATATACGTACAGCGCAACCTTTCGGGCCGGGCGGGGCTTTTACGGACAATACACCTGCCCCAAGGCGGTGAATACGGGCTGGATTATACATGGATGCCGGGAACGCGCGAAATGCCGCAAAGCCGCTACGTGCTGTCGGAAGTCGCCAAGCGCGATAACAGCGGCAAGAACGGGCTGAAAGACCCGGGGTTCCAAAGCGCCCATGAGTATATAGTACGTTATTATTACGCGGGCGGGTATTACGACCGCTGGGAAAAAGAGTTCTATGGTTTCAGCCAAGTAACGGCGAGGCCGTTAGGCAGCAACAGGGCGGCGTTAGGCGAAACGGAAACGAGATATTATACGTCGGACTACCACCTGCGGGGCATGGTTTCCAGTGTAACGACAAAAGACGAGCGGGGCAACGTTCTGCGCCATGCCGAGTACACGGCGGACATCGCGCCGTTCGCCCGCAACGTCAGTGAAAAAGCGGAAGTATATGAATTGCTACAGGAAGGCAACCCCGTAACCACCGGCGCAAGTTACGAATACGATGAATACGGAAATGTCACGCGCCTTGAGGAACGGGCAAGCGGGAGCGAAACCATAACCGCGACGATACGGTACTGGCACAACGTTTCGCGGTATCTGCACGCCCATCCGAGTGACATAACGGTGAGGGGTTCGGAATCGGGGCTGTTACGCAAGCGAGCAGGCGAATACGACACGGGAACCGGAGCGCTGGTAAGGCTGACGCAGATGCAGGGGGAGACGTACAGCACGCAGGACAGTATCAGCGTTATAGATTGGGACGCCTACGGCAACATAGCAAAGATAACCGACCCGGGCGGAGCGTATGTATCGTACCGGTACGACGAACTAATGCAGTATGTCGAAGAGATAACCGCCGGAGGACGTGGAATTGTCCCGTACACATCCCGCATAGAATGGGACAAAGCGTTAGGAAAGAAAACGAAGGAAACGGACGAGAACCGGCAGAGCATCCATTACGAGTATGACGACTACGGGCGGCTGGAAAAGGTATGGAGTCCTTACGATAAATATGGAAAAGGCGGAGAAACGCCTGCGGTGCGCTATAGGTACATAAGGCCCGAATCGGGCAACTGGAGCGCGATAACAGAAAACAAGGTAAAATTCAACAGCGAGAACACGAAAACACTGGCTACCGTGGTAACGATTGACGGCCTAGGCCGCGCTTTGTACACGGCGAAACAGGGCGAGACATGGAAAGACGGCGCAACCAAAGAAGGCTGGAACGTAAGCGGGTTTACGGCATACGACGGCAAGGGTAGAACAGTTGCCGCCGGGCAGCCGTTGTTCGTTGAGTTTGCAACCGCTTATGCTCTGACGGGCTGGAACCTGACGGGGCGCAGTCTGATGGTGAACCCGACAGAATACGAATACGACAGCCTTGACCGCGCGGTATGGACGGCGCTGCCCGCGGCGCCGGGAGCGGAACGGCCAATACAAACGGTACGCTACGCGGTACGTGCGGGCAGAACAGTAGCCATAACCACCGACCCGCTGGGGAACATGGGCGAACAGGAATCGGACGGGAAAGGCAATATCGTATTGGTAAGACGCTTGAACAAATTCGGGAACGAACTGACGCGGGCAAGTTATACCTATAACGGTCTGGGGGAAATGCTGCGGGCGCTGGACGCTGACGGGAACCCGCTGTCCGCAGAATACGACCGGCTGGGGCGGCGGACGAAACTGTCAAGCGCGGACATAGGGGTAAAAGAATGGCGCTACGACCCTTCGGGGAACGTAATTTCGGAAACGGACAGCGAACTGTCGCGGCAGGGGAAACGGATACAGTACGACTATGACGGCATGAACCGGCTGTTACGCATAACATACCCGTTCAGCGAGGCGACCGTGTACGAATACGGCGAGGCTGGACGCACGGACAAAGCTGCTGGGCGGGTGACGCGGTTAACGGACGAGACAGGGAGCATAACATACCAATACGGCCTTTTGGGGCAGGTTGAAGAAGAGACGCGGACAATACGGCTGCTGCCGCTTTCAAGCGGGAAAACAAAAACGGCGACGATGAAATATGTAAGCAACTATCTGGGGCAGATGGAAGAGATAGAATACCCCGACGGCGAGAAGGTAAGCTACACGTACAATCACGGCGGGCAGATAAGCAAAGTAACCGGAACCCGCGTCGGGACGGAGTTCCCGTATGTGGAGCATATAGGATACGACGAATACGGCCAGAGGCTGTACATTGAATACGGCAGCGGGGTAAAAACAAAGTACAGTTACGATCCGTACCGGCGGTGGCTGGCGTCGATACGGACTGAAAGCCCGCAAATGGGGCACCCGTTCCAAGACATAAGCTACCGTTTTGACGCGGTGGGCAACGTGTTAAGCTATACGAATACCGCCTACGGTCACACCACGACACAGAATTATTCGTACGATGCGTTGTACCAGTTAATAGAAGCGAAAGGCGCAAGCAGTTCCCACCCCTACGGCGCGGGCGGAAGCACGGAATACAAAACCGATTACAAACAGGAGTTTTCGTTTAACAAGATAGGGAACATGACCAAGAAGGTAAGCGAAGAGTACGTCAGCAACACGAACCGGATAGGAGTGAACCTGAACTACAATCT
>LIUJ01000076.1 GCA_001462255.1 Fibrobacteria bacterium GUT77
CAACGCGGCGGTGTCCAAGTGGTCTACGTGTTGGTGGGTGATGAGCACCAGGTCGGCCTTGGGTAGCTTGGAGTAATCGGCTTTTGCCGACCACGGGTCGATGTGGATTGTGGTTACATTCTTTGTCTTTCCGGCGAGCGAGAGGATTAAAGAGGCGTGCCCCACGCACGTTATCTCCACGGTTCCGATGGACGTATTGACGATCTCGCGGTCGAATTGGGGGTCGGAAAACGCCGGTAAGGCGGCGGCAAGCAATAGGGCGGCGGTGAAAAGCTCGGTTTTCATAAATTGGGTCTCCTTGTTTTGGGTGTATTGACCGAACATCCCTATAAATATACAATAAAACGCCTGTGGGCAGATAGTATATTTACAATCAAGTTAAATTGACCGTCTGCGGATTGTTGCGATTGACCGTGGCTTCGTTTTTTTGCGTTATTGCGGTTGAAACCGTTGGATCCACTCCTGCGCCATCCAGTCTTCGTCGTTGGTCATTTCCGTGACCCTTCCGGCGGCTTGTTTTACCGACGGCGCGGCGTTTTTCATCGCGGTGCCGTAGCCTACGGCGGTCAGCATGGGGATATCGTTTTCGGCGTCGCCGTATGCGGCGGTCTCCGACATGCTTATGCCGAGCGCGTCGCAAAGCGCGGAGAGGCCTATGCCTTTTGTGGCGTTGGGGTTCATGAACTCCAAATAATAGTCCCATGTGCGGCAGACGTAGGCGGAGTTGTCGCCGCCGGTACCCCACATTGACTGGAAGTGAGCTTCCTGTTCGTCCAAATAGGTCGGGTCGCCGACGAAGATTATTTTTGAGGGGGGTAATTCGGCTACGGCGGAGAAGTTTTTGTCTATGAAGTTGTAGCTTACGCCGGTTTGTTGGCTGTATAGCTCCGTCCACCGGGCGTTTTTATCGGATTGGGTGGAGTAAAGCGTGTCGTTGTAGTAAAAATTGAGCGCCGCCGGTTTGTCTTGGCAGTAGTTGATCAGGTATTTTGCGTATGAGGGGTCGAGCGGGGCGTAGTAGATGCGTTTGGCGTTTGGGGTTGAGTCGGTGTAGACCTCGGCGCCGTTTAGGATGACTAAGGCGGGGTCGAATCCGAGTTCGGGGGCGTAGCGCCTGACGCCGCGGCCGAGGCGCCCGGAGGCTAACGTTACCGTTGCGCCGCTCGCGCGGATTTGGCGTAGCGCGTCGGCGTTGGCCGGCCTTAAGCGCTTGGCGGAGTCTAAGAGCGTGCCGTCTAAGTCAAAGGCGAAGAGTTTTGGGTTCATTGGGTATCCTGAAAAAAAATTACCAATCCGCACCGAAAAATACTATATTATCCGATATCAGTGGCCGCCGCCCAACGCTTTTGGGGTCGGTTATTGGAAAAATAGCATTTTGTGTGCGGTTTCGGCACATAAAAAAACATTTAACTATAGCGGGGGTAGTCATGAAGATGGTCATTACCGTTACGGCGGTATACGATTTTCCGGACGACGTAGACGTCGAGGATCTCGTGGAGGGGGAGGATTCGTTGGGGCAGCACATCGTTGTTAAGGGGCACAAGCTTCAGCCCATAATCGATTTTCTTGAGTACGACGGGCTCGACGGCGACAAACACTCCTGGGACGAGGCCGACGAGGAAGAGCAACTTGAGGAGATTTACGATTGTTTGGAGTCGGAGGAGTACACCATTATCCAGGTGGACGGGTTGTCCGACGACGACGATTGAGGTACGGGCGTGGGGCGGCAATGGGTGCGCACCGTTTTTTTTGCGCCGAAATCGGGAGATCCGGCGGGTTGCGCGGAAAATTAAAAGCAAGAATCTTGCATATTACGTATTGCAATTAATTATATTAAATATGTCGCGCCGTGATCGTTTTTGGGGTATCGGGTTGTTATGGTATCAACGAGGGGCATTGAGGGACGCGGCGGAACCCCAGCGCATTGGGAGAGCGTATGAAAGAGGATCTGTTTGACGAAGGTTACGGCGAGGACATGGACGACGAGAACGGCGCCGGTTTGTGCGACGATTGCAAGGTCAGGGAGGCCAACGTTCACCTTACGCATGTGGGTGAGGAGGGAGCCGAGACCTTCCATTTGTGCGAGGATTGCGCGCGTGAGCGCGGCGTGCCCATACCGGACGGCGATACCATCCTGAAGGGTTTGGAGGCGTTGGTCGGCGCGGTGGGGGCGGCATCCGGCGGCGGCGTTAAGGTGACCGTCAAACCCAAAGAGGGTAGCGGGGGCGGCCAACCGGCGGCGGAAGCGGCGGCGGAGGAGGACATCGTGTGCCGCAATTGCGGTATGTCGTTCTCGGAGTTTCGATCCGGAGGGAGACTGGGGTGCGCGGAGTGCTACGACTCCTTTGAGGAGCGTATAGACCGCATCCTCGTCCAGATTCACGGGACGAACGGGCACAAGGGTAAGCGGTACGGCCGATCGTCGGCGCGTCGGGGCGGTAGGGCGGGTTTGGAGCGATTGAGGCGGGAGCTTGACGCGGCGGTGAGGGCGGAGCAGTTTGAGCAGGCCGCCGTCATAAGGGACGAAATACGCAGCCTAACCCCGAGCGTAAAATGAGCGGCGGCGTGGAAGCAAAGGATGCCGGCAAACGGAAGAGGCTGATACCCCCGTGGTTTGACGGCGGCGGGCCGGAGGGGGACGTTGTGATTTCCACCCGTGTTCGCTTGGCGCGCAACTTGGCGGGGCACCGGTTTCCGGAGCACGCATCCGTAGCGGAGAAAGAGGAGATTTTTGACAAGGCCGCGGCGTCGTTTCGCGCGCCGTCTCGGCGTAAGTTAGTATACGAGTTCGAGGTTATAAATGTGGGGCGTATAGGAAAGCTTGAGCAACACTTCTTGGTTGAGGAGCGTGTGGCGAGCGTTAGCCTGATAAAGGGTGAGGGATCAAGGGGCGTAGCCCGCGACAAAGACGGCAAGCTAAGCGTAATGATAAATGAGGAGGATCATCTGCGCATTCAGGGGATGGACTCCGGATTTCGCCCCGACGATTTGTGGGATATGGTGAGCAAGGCCGACGATTCCATTGGCGGCGCTCTCAAATACGCGTACAGTCCGCGTCTCGGATTTTTGACCGCTTGTCCGACCAATTCGGGAACCGGGTTGCGGATTTCTTGTTTGGTGCACCTGCCCGGGCTTGTTCTTACCAAGACGGTGGATCAGGTGTTGCAGGGGGCAAGTCAGGTAGGCGTTTCCACGCGCGGTTTTTTGGGTGAGCATTCGGACATTCTCGGCAATATATTCCAGCTCTCCAATAGGGCGACGATGGGGTTAAGCGAGGCGGAGTTCATAGAGTCTACGAGCAATACGATAAAGGAGATCATCGGCCACGAGCGGGCCGCGCGCAAGCGGCTCGTGAAAGACGCGAAGCCGGAGATCGGCGACAAAATTTGTCGGGCGCTTGGGATATTGCGGAACGCGCAAATGCTGGGGTTCGCGGAGTTGCTCAATCTGACCTCAATCCTTAGGCTCGGTATCGGTTGCGGTTTATACGACGGGTACAGCGTGGACGACCTCAATAAAATAGTTTTACTCGCTATGCCGGCGCACTTGCAGGTTTACATACACGGGTTGGACGGTGCGCCGTCCGATCTTGATGTCGTGAGGGCGGATCTCGCCAGGTCGTTCTTTGAGGAGAAGCGGGCAAAGGCTAAGGTTGAGCCGTCGGTAGCGCCGGTGAAGAGGGGGCGGAGGAAAAAAACGGAATCGGGGGCGTAGTTTGGAGCGGTGTTCGGTCGGCGGAGTTTTGTTTATTTAAGGTATAGCGTTGTCACAGTAAAAGCGAAAGGGTGTATCGGCTAATGAACGGCATGTTTACCGATCGGGTAAAGAAGGTTATGCAAATCGCTCGTGAGGAGTCGGTTAGGCTCGGGAACGATTATGTGGGTACGGAGCACTTGTTGCTTGGTCTTGTTAAGGAGGGCGACGGCGTCGCCGTGGCGGTTATGCGCGGTATGGGTGTGGATCTTGAGGATCTCTGCGATAATATAGAGAAGACCATAACTTCCGTGGGCGGGATGATGATGGTGGGGCAGATGTTGCCTTTTACGCCGCGGGCAAAGAAGGTTTTGGAGGTCGCGGCGAACGAGGCGAGGTCGATGTCGCACAAGTACATCGGCACGGAGCACCTGCTTTTGGCGCTGATGAAGGACACCGAGTCGGCGGCGGCCGGAGCGCTTTCCGCCGCCGGGCTTGAATTTGACCGCGTAAAAGAGGAAATAGGCCACGTACTGAAGGGCGGAGAGGTGAGCGGCGCGCCGGCGTCCGCCTCATCAAAGGAGAAAAGCAAGACGCCCATGCTCGACCATTTTGGTCGCGACCTCACGGCCATGGCGCGGGAGGGGAAGCTCGATCCGGTCATCGGGCGCGAAAAAGAGATAGAGCGCGTCGTCCAAATACTCAGCCGCCGCAAGAAGAATAATCCTGTGTTGATAGGCGAGCCGGGTATAGGAAAGACCGCGATAGTCGAGGGTTTGGCCCAAAAAATCATAGAGAAGAGCATTCCGCAGGTGCTTGAAAACAAGCGCGTCGTAAACTTAGACATGGCCTCTATGGTTGCCGGCACGAAGTACCGCGGACAGTTTGAGGAGCGGCTCAAGGCGCTAATGCTGGAGTTGCAGAAGAACGAAAACGTCGTCATATTCATCGATGAGTTGCACACGGTGGTCGGCGCCGGCGGTTCCGAGGGTAGCTTGGACGCCTCAAACATCTTCAAACCCGCGCTCTCCCGCGGCGAAATGCAGTGCGTGGGCGCCACAACGCTCGACGAATACCGCAAGTACATAGAGAAAGACGGGGCGCTCGCGAGGCGCTTCCAAACGATAATGGTCGATCCGCCCAGCGTAAACGAGACGATACAAATACTCTCCGGGTTGCGCCACAACTACGAGGAGCACCACAAGGTTACCTTTTCGGAGAAGGCCATCGCCATGGCGGTCAAGCTCTCCGAGCGGTACATATCGGATCGTTTCCTGCCCGACAAGGCTATAGACGTGATAGACGAGGCCGGCGCGCGTAAACGCTTGTCGAGCATGGAGATACCGGCGGAGATACGCGAAATTGAGAAGGAAATCGCCGAGGTGCTTCGCGATAAGGAGGCGGCTGTACAAAATCAAAACTTTGAATCGGCCGCTAAGTTGCGCGATATGCAGGACAAGCTCAACGGCGCTCTATTGGAGGCCAAGGCGTTGTGGCGGAAGGCCAAGACCGAAGAGCGGTTGTTGGTCGACGAGACGACGATTACGGAAGTTATCGCCACTATGACGGGTATCCCGCTCACGCGGCTTGCCGAAGAGGAAACGAAGAAGGTGTTGCACCTTGAGGATGAGTTGCGCCAAAGGGTTATAGGTCAGGACGAGGCGCTCGGCGCCGTGGCCAGGAGCATAAGGCGTTCGCGCGCCGGATTGCACAATACCCGCCGCCCCATAGCCTCTTTCATATTCTTGGGGCCGACCGGCGTTGGGAAGACGGAGCTCGCCAAGACGCTCGCCAAGTCGCTTTTTGATACGGAAGACGCGCTGGTACGTATCGATATGTCCGAGTATATGGAAAAGTTCGCCGTGTCGCGTCTTGTAGGCGCGCCGCCGGGATATGTCGGCTACGAGGAGGGTGGGCAGCTCACCGAAAAAATCCGCAAAAAGCCATATTCAGTCATACTGCTCGACGAAATTGAGAAAGCGCACCCCGACGTTTTCAACTTGTTGTTGCAGATACTCGACGACGGACTGCTGACCGATTCTTACGGGCGCCACGTCAATTTTAAGAATACGATTATCATAATGACCTCCAACGCCGGTACGCGCGACGTTAAAAAAACGGGGACGGTGGGTTTTGGGCGCAACAGCGCGGAGACCGATTACGAGGCGATGAAGGGCAAGGTGATGGACGAGATGAAGCGGATATTCAACCCGGAGTTCATAAACCGCATAGACGAGACGATTGTTTTCGCGCCTCTCGGCAAGGACGAGATTGCCAAGATCGTCGATATACAGTTAAACGAGGTGCAGGAGCGTCTTGTCGACCGAAACATAAAACTCATTTTTACGCCGGAAATGAAAAAATTACTCGTGGACAAGGGATACGACCCGATATTGGGCGCGCGTCCGCTACGCCGTTCCATCCAGCGTTCCGTGGAGGACCCGTTGGCGGAGGAGTTCTTGCTGAACAAGTTCGGCGACGGCGATGTGATATCGCTTTGCGCGGACGGCGAAGAGGTTGTCTTCAGGAAAACCGAAGCCGTGGAGAGTTGTCAATAAGATGAAAAAAACGTTGATTGCCGCCGTCCCTTTTTTCTTGCTGATTTTGGGGGGCGTTGCGGGCGCAGAGGCGAAGGTATTGGACACCGTAAGGATAGTGGGGACGCTGGTCGCCAATCCCGATGCCGTTGCCGACGCCTTATTGCTTAAACGCGGAAGCGAGTTCACGCCGGCTGATCTCCAAGAGTCCGTGCGTCGCGTTTACAAGCTCGGCCATTTTCGCAAGGTGGATTTTTTCGTAGACGCGGAGACGGATTCCGGCGTTTCCCTAAAGCTCGCGGTAGAGGAATTTCCCATCGTAGACAAGGTTGAGTTTTTCGGCAATAGGAAGATAAAGAAAAAGGAACTTGAGGAGAAAAAATTGTTGCGTTTTTACGCCCCGCTATCGGACGCGCAGTTGCACAAGAGCAAGCAGACGATTTTGGATATGTACGCCGAAAAGGGTTATTTGCTCGCGGAGGTTGACGCGCAAACGATTGCCACAAGCGTCCCCGGTAACGTAATTGTCAAGTACGAGATAAAGGAGGGGCCCAGGGTAAGGGTAAAATCGATAGTTTTTCACGGAAACCGCGACGTAAAAACAAAATGGTTGGCGCGGCGTTTTAAGACAAAGGAGAATCGTTGGTGGCGCTCCGGCGATTTCAATTACGAGTTGTATCGTTCGCATCTCGACACGCTTATAATGCAATACAACGACAGGGGTTTGCTCGACGCCGCCATTGAGCGCGACAGCGTATGGTATTCCGACGACAAGCGGGATATATTCATAGATATAACGATAAACGAGGGGCGCAAATACTTTGCCGGTAACGCAGCGTTTTCCGGCAACACGGTTATTGAGTCCGACACGCTCGCGTCAAAGGTTGCGCTCACGAAAGGACGGCCGTTTCGAAAGAGTTTGTTTGATATGACGAAGTATATGCTTGAGACGGCTTATAGGGAAGAGGGGTACCTTTGGGTACGCGTTGAAGACAAGCGGTCGTATAGGGGAGAGAACGCCGATACCATAGATTTGCTTTTTGAGATTACCGAGGGGCGTCCGGCCATAGTGCGGAAGATCGACATACGCGGCAACGGTAAAACATGGGAAAAGGTGATTCGGCGCGAAATATCGCTTATGCCGGGGCAACGGTACCGCCAGTCGCTCATGGCGGCGAGTCAGCAGAACATTATGCGTCTCAACTATTTTCAAAGCGCCATGCCCGACATTGTGCCCAATGACGACGGCACGATAGACATCGTCTTTGATATTGTGGAAAAGGACAATATAGGCCAGCTTACCGTGGGCGCGGCCTACAGCGATCAGGACAAATTGACAGGCACGTTTTCCACCGCGATCCCGAACTTTCGGGGTGCCGGGCAAGAACTTCGGCTCGAAATTCAGTACGGAAACTATAGGAAGCTCGGTACCGTAAGCTTTACGGAACCGTGGGCGTTTGACACCCCGCTTTGGCTCACGGGGACGGTATTCATCGATCAGCAGGTGTACAGTTATTCGAGCGGCAGTTATTATGATACCACGATGAGTTACGGTTTTCGCGTGGGCGTGGGGCGCTCGCGTCTCTCGTGGCCCGACGACAAATTTCGCTTTCAGTCAATTTATCAGCTCAGCCATCAACGGGCAAACAGGGCATCGGCTCAGGTCGACGACATGACGATTATAGAAACCGGTATAATGAGTAAGTTGCGGCTCAACGTTGAGCGTTACGACCTCGATATGCCGCTCTTTCCCAACGACGGTTCGAGGTTGACCGTTACTCCGGAGATCGCCGGACTCGGCGGCGACTTTAGGTATTTTAAGGGTACCGTGTCTTATGAGAATTATTTTAGGTTGCCGGCCAAATTGGTTTTCGGCAGCGAGGTGAAGATGGGCGCGATAACGGCGCTTGTCGGCGATCTTAAGATATCGAGGGACGATTTGTTCACCGGCGGCGGCGCTTACGGCGACGCTATCATAAGGGGTTACTCCGACTGGGCGTTCGGCGGGTACCGCCGTTGGTGGAGCGGCGACGGGAGATCGATGTTTGCCGTGAATATGTCGCTGCGATACCCGGTTATCGACCAGCAGATATATTTGGGCGTGTTCGCCGACATGGGCAACACTTGGTCGTCGATATCCGGGATCGATTTGGGCGATTTGTACCGCGGGGTGGGCGGCGGTATCCGTATCAATTTGCCGATGATCGGGGTGATGGGCGTTGACGTAGGGTACGGGCTTGATCCGATTGACAAGAGCGGAATAAACAACGAGCCGAGCGGGGTCAGTTGGCACATTATTATGAACAAGGGTTTTTAGAAAGAAACGGACAATAATTACCATAAATAAGGAGGATGTTATGATGAG
>LIUJ01000077.1 GCA_001462255.1 Fibrobacteria bacterium GUT77
CGGGGCTAAAAACACCAACATATCTATCAATAGACATGATTTATGGGGAATTGCGTCATAAAAAAGCTGACCGAAGCCAATAAAAGACTTATCAAGCGCATAGCCGAACCCCTTCGGTTTGAACTATCCGGAAATTCCGGATAGTTGGATTTTGCGGCGGTTATGTTTATGCGCCCATATTGAATCGTCGTCGTTAATTCTTCAAAAAAAAACATCAAAATTCCTACATTATTCGTAAGCGGCTATTATTTTTCATTAATGAAAATCCATTCCGTAAAAATCTTCCTTACCGACACGCTGTTGATGGCGGCCGGCAGCGTTTTGTGCGCGGTGGCTATAAACGGGTTTTTGCGTCCGCACGAGTTGCTCTCCGGCGGTATGTCCGGTACGTCGCTTGTCATTTACTACTCGTGGCCCAAAATTCCTTTCGCCTTAATATATCTGCTGTTAAGCATACCCGTTTTTATCTTCGGGTACTTCGTCGTGGGGAAGCGGTTTATACTCTTTTCCGTGTGGGCGGCGCTCATAAACGCCGCTATGTTCCAGTTCGTTTACCCGCATTTCGACATCTCGGACAAGCTTTTGAGCGCGTTTGTCGGGGGGGCGCTTAGCGGAACGGGGGTGGCGCTGATACTCCGTACCAACGGGACGAGCAGCGGAACGGAGATCATCTCTATAATCCTGAACAAGTTTTATTCCATAAACATATCCGTCACAAACCTTCTGATAAACACGGCGGTAATGACCGTGGCGAGCTTATTCCTATCGTTTGACAAAATACTGTACTCTTTCATCTTCGTAATGACCAATTCGGTAGCAATGAACGCGGTCTACAAGGGTATGTCCAAACGGAAGGCGGTGATGATTATCTCCAAGCGGTGGAAAGAGATACTCGACGAACTGAATGGGGCAAGGCGGATAGGCGTCACCATACTAAGCGCCAAGGGCGGCCACTCCGGGACGGAAGAGCCTATTCTGTATTCGGTGGCAAAGAACAGTCAGGTGAGCGTAATTCGCGCGGTTACGATGCGTATGGATCCGGCGGCGTTTGTGGCGATAATGGAGACTACGGACATAATAAGCGACGAGGTGGGCAACCAACCGCCGTGGATGTATATAAATCATTGACGGCCCCATAGCCCGCGCCGACGCAAGTCGGGTACCGCCTCTAAAGCTTCAGTTGTCCCAGCTTCTCCGCAATCGCGGCGACCTCCGGGTTTTTGACTCCGGCGTCCTGCAACGCCTTTACGTCTTTTCGGATATCAACCATGACCTCACGGAACATCGTCCCCATCTCGTTGCACTTATTCGACAGATCTTTCATCTCCTCCTTCTCGCGGAACCTAAGCATCGCCGTCATATCACCGTTTATGATCTGCGACGCCCACTGCTCAATCTTGAAGACCGGGACGGCGTACTTGCGGGAAGCGTAGAGGCCTATGCCGAAAGCCAATACCAAACCCACCAGCGAACTTATGACAAGCGTCGGGAGGATCAGGCGCACAACCGACTCTTTATTTAGAACGTTGCTGTATTCGTTGAACATATAGAGTATGGTCGTGTCGTACTTGTAGAAGTAGACAAGGAGCAACGTGCCGGCCGAGACTATCGACGAAACGACGGAGGCCGTTAGGACATTGACAATGAGCCGTAATTGCAACGATTTCTTGATGAAGAAATTGCCTACCGGCCTACGAGGAGCTTTTGCCATAAGACATACCTCATTTACGCGAAGAGTGTGTTTACCCCCAAGGCGCCGCGCAACCCTGCGCGTAGTCGCCCAATACGCATACCCTATAGCTATTTTATTAATATAATATTACGGCGCAAAAAAATCAACATAAAACGGTTATAATCGCAAATTATAAACGAAAGGTACCCAAAAGAGCCTCTTTCTTGCCGCCGCACCCCGCAACCTTCGCCACCGAGAAACCCGCCGCCGCGAGCGCCCGCCTCACGTGGCCGGCCACCGTAAACGCCGTCGCCGTACCGCCAAGCTCCGTCTTGCGACCCACCGCCGACAATAGCTCCGGGCGCCATATATCAGGGTTCTCCTTGGGCGCGTGCCCGTCCAAAAACCACGCCGCGCGGGGGGCGTCCAAAGACTCCACCATCTCCATAGCCTCGCCTACGTAGAGGTTTAGGTTGACGACGATTCCGCCGCCGACGCCGGGCACGGCAACGGAGTGAGGACCGGGCGTTTCTATATCAATACGCGAATAGGCGTCGACCACGTTGCGTATGCGCGAGGCGACGCGAACGCGGTCGCTGAATACGCTCAATATCCGTTCCACCCTCTCCGCCGGAATGGGGTACATCTCAACGGTATTGTAATCGATAATAACGGGTTCAACGGTAACGGCAACGGCGTCAAGCGAATCAATCAACGCCAACAACAGGCGACCGGGGCCGAAACCCAATTCCCCGATTCTAAACCTGTTTTTATCGGTACCGATATTAATACTATGATTAACATTATTATTGACAATATCATTGATCCTCTCAATGATACGCGCGTTGCCTATGTGTATCCGCTTTGCCTCGGCCACGGCGTCCACTACGTCGAAGTAGCGGTCATTGTAGCGTGGGTTCAATAGGAGCGTCGGGATGTTCATGGTCACTTAAAACGGCGCATAACAACGTCTTTAGCGTATTCGCCGCTTCTCATCCTAATTATGTACAACCCTTGTCCCATAGCATTGGTAGTATTAACGCTATGCGCGCCGCCGTTTCGCGTCCCGTCAACCAATATCGCCGCCAATTTGCCGCGGGGGGTGTAGGCTTTTACGGTTACGCGGGCGATTGCCGGCAACGTGTACGTTACGGCTCCAAACGGGGAGACTTTAATGTCGTAGGGTAGCGGGTTTACAGATACGGCGGTCGCCGCCCGAACGGTGATTGACGACGACGAATCCCCGTCCGATACGCCGCCCGCCCTAAAGGTCATTACGGCGCCGCTGTCGCTTATTTCGCTTATGTTGATGTTGGACAAAACGCCGTCGCGGTACGCGGCTGCGGGGACGGTCGTGTTGTTGAAGGCGTTATTGCGTGACGCGCGAAAGGGGTCGTCGGCGTCGCCGCCGTTAGCCTTTTTCTCCAAATCATCGCGCCCGTCGGCCTGCACCAAAGAGATTAGCGGGAAACCCTTAGACTGATCGACATTCTTGCCGTCGGTATGCACGTGCCATATTAGCAATCCGCTTCCGGGTATCGCCGAGTTACGCGAATCCGCGGAGGCGGAGACGCGCCTACGCGCCTCTATGTAGTAGCTCTCCTTGGCGTTCCTCGCGTACTTGAACGCCCGCGGCGCGTTGGACGGTATCTCAAAGACGCCGAACGAGGCGTCGGTGATCGTCGTCACGTCTATCCAACCGGCCAAATCACGCAGGTAGGCGTTGGGCTGTTGCGGGTTCGTCACGTCGTTTGTGTTCATCACGCACCACTTCCCCACCCCGTTTGAGTGTGCCGGCGACTCGTATGAGTAGAGGTCGGGCCACCCCATAACCAAATGCCCGCTCTCATGCACAAACGTCCCAATGGACGGCGGAGCGCTACCGGTTCCGAGGTTAGACATTTGGTACTTTGAGAATCTCACGCCGTTTACCGTAACGGCGGCCGGGGCGCCGGACATAGTGCCCGAATGGGGCCAAATCCCGTTTGCCCACCCCTGCCTGGGCGAGCCGGCGTAAAGTATGTTGAGCGCCACGGCAACCTCGCGACGATTGACAACGGAACCCACCGTCTCCGTAGTAACGCCGCTTATATCGAAACCGCTCGCCTTGAGTTTGTTCAACGCGTGCGTCAAAAACTGCGGGACATACTCATAGTTTTCCCCGCGGTCGTAATAGGTAAAGTTGCTGTCAAGCGTAATAAAGGGGGTAACGATGTTCACGTACTCCAAAATCCCGTTTGAGACGTCGTAATAGTAATCGCGGACCGATCCGGCGGTATTCTTGCCGTTTACGCCGCCCTCCCTATTGCAAAAATCCTCAATGTCGGCCAGTTTAATGTTTGACCGCTGATCGGGGAACTCCACGAGCAACGTTAACCCGACGACCCTGCGAAACTCCGCCGCCTTTGAGAGCGACCCCGTAGACCGCGCGGCGCGGGGCGCCACAAGCTCATGGTAACCCAAAGCCTCCCTATTGCCGCGACGCTTTCTCAAAACGGAGGCGGCGTCGACCCGCAACCCCTTACGCAAACCGCCGCCCACGCGGTTGCCGCCGACGTAACGGACGCCGGTCGACACGTACCCCAAACAGTCGGCGCTAAGTTCGGCGTAACAAATCCACCCGTCGGAACTACGGATAAGCGTAAACCCGTCCAAACTCTCCACATCCTGATAAAACTCATCGCCGAAAACGCGCACGGGGACTAAGGAGCCGTCCGGTTGGGCAAGGTCGAAACGGTCGCCGTTGTGCGGGGCGGCAAAGACTTTTGGACTTAATACGGGGATCAATAGGATAAATAAGGTCAATAATAATAAGGAACTTTTGATTTTAACACATCGAGATTGCTTCGCTACGCTCGCAATGACAACCCTCCCCCCAACGTCATTGCGAGCGAAGCGAAGCAATCTCGAAGAATAACCGTCTATGTTAATCGAACGTTCAAACAACGTCGAATTACGCCTATCAACGCGCATA
>LIUJ01000078.1 GCA_001462255.1 Fibrobacteria bacterium GUT77
TTGGTAAGGAGTATGAAAACGGATGTAGCCGGCATTGCTCAAAATACTAAATTTACTGAAGAACAGATAAAGAGCATAAAAAATCATTTGTTTATGACAAAGCACGATTTAGGTGGGGACGAATTAGAGTATTTTGACGCAAACTACGAAATCGCCCAATCGTGGCAAAGATTAATAGATGGTCGAAATATTGAGCCGCACGATATTATATTACTAGAGCATGAACTTTTAGAGTTGGAGTATATGTTGAAAGGTTTTTCGCAGGAGGTTGCACACAGAAAGGCGGAAGAAATTTATAATTACGCCATACACATAAAAAAAGGAGATTAAAATGGTCTTACACGTAAGAATGCAAAGTGAGGACATGGGGCGGGCACGGATAGAATATAGCGGAATTAGCGATAAGTGCGATGGCTTGCTCGACTACGATAAATCCACAAAAAAAATAACGGTGGAAAAGCGTTCGGCTGATGAAGAAAAGGCTCCTTTGGAATGGTTGTTTGGAACATTGCATAGGCGTTTGAGTGAAAATAAGATAACCGGAGAAGTATCCCGTATTTGTGTGGGGTGATTGAGGTTTTTGAAAAAAGTTCGCGATCCGGCGGGGTGAAAATTCGGGTTTTGTTGTATTTATGACGATAGGCATTACCAAGGGCGGAGTTTCGTAATATCAACACTAAAGGGGCGTTTATGTTTATTTCCACGGTGGGCAAAAAATCGATGGCGGCCGCGGCCGTGCCGTCGGCTTTAGCCGTGTTGTCGGCGCTTATTCTTATCTTTGTCGCGGCGCGGCCCGTTTGCGCCGACGCGGAATTTGATAACCTTTTTTCCGCAAAAAAGTACAAGGAGGCGTTGACCTACGCGGAGGAGAAGTTGCCCTACAACAAGCGCGAGCCGCAACTTTGGGTTAAGGTGGGGCAGGTCAATGAGGCGTTAGGCTTTATTGAGAAAGCGTTGGCTTGTTACATGGTGGCTTGGCGCACGGTTTCGGACGATTATCAGACGCTCTTTTGCATTGCTCGCGTATACAATAAGATGGAGCAACCGGAGGACGCGTTGGCGATGGCGGAGCGGGCGCTCAAGGTAAATTTTACGGCGGAGGCGAGTTGGGAGTACGCGAGGGCCTGTATAGCGCTAAAGAGGCCGGCCGATGCCAAGCAGGCGCTTGAAAAGGTCATCACCGCGGACTCTTCCAATGTCGTCGCCAATCGTGAGTTAGGCAATATCTACTATAATGGTGGTGAATTTGCGAACGCCATTCCGCTTATGAAGCGTTCTTATAAGGAAAAGGCCGACGGCGAGGCGGCGTTTAAGATCGGGCGGGCCTACGCGGAGGTCGGGGTTCCTGACAGCGCTTTGGTCTACTTGAAGATTGCCGTTGACCGCAAGTCCAACGTTTCGGAGGCGTCGCGGTTCACGGCTCGCGCGCGGTTTGGGCAGCAGAAGTATGCCGAGGTAGTTTCCGGGTACGCCGGCGTTTCGCAGGACATTATGGACGCTATGGATTTTTATATGTTGGGTTTTGCCAAGGAGAGGACCAACGATGCCGTGGGCGCGTCGGTGGCTTACAAGTCGGCGGTGTCTATGTTTGGGAACGACAAGAGTAAGGAGGCTCTTTTGGCGCGCGCCAATTTGGCGCGTTCGCAGCTTAAGGACAAGTCCGTGTCGTTCGCGTTTCCGCACCTGAATTTTATCGCGGCGGCTGACGAGAAAGGGGCCGTCGTGAACGATATCTACTTTTTGTTGGCCGACGCGTACGTGGAGTCTAAAGACAACGCCAAGGCTATATCGAGCTTGGAGAAAGCCATATCCATAGACTCGCGCAACGCCGAGGCTTACGCGCGGCTGGCGGAGCTTTACGAGAAGAGCGGGCAGGGCGATAAGGCAAAGAGAACGTACGAGTTGATGATGGCCGTCAGTCCGAACGACCCGAAGGTGTTTATTACGTTGGGCAACTACCACATTAAGGCCAAAAAGTGGAAAGAAGCCGTTGAGATGTTTGAGAGGAGCAACAGGCTCAAAAAAACGGCGACCGCCCTTGAAGGCGTTGCCGTGGCCGCGTTCGGCGCCGGGGATACGTCTAAGGCGCTTGAAGCGGCGAAGGAGGCCGTGGCGCTTGATCCGGATATCATAGAGGCGCGCGCGGTGATTGCGCGGGCGCTCATAAGCGCGGGAAACTACAAGGCCGCGCAGGAACACGCGGAGATTTTGAGCAAGCGGGCGCCGAACAACATCGAGTATTTGAGGATGCTTGCCGACTGTTGCGACAAGAACGACGCGAAGGTGATGCTCGCGGTTGTTGACAAGCGGATTGCGACCATTGACCGCAAGGACGTCGTTTCCCGGTTGCGCCTTGCCGCGTTTGCCGATTCCAAGAACGACGCGAAGACGGCCGTGTCTATGTATAAAGAAGTTGCGGCGATTGATCCTCAAAACTCGCTGGCCCATAGGCGCCTCGCTACCATATATGCCGCCCAAAACCAAAATGTCGAGGCCGCGGCGAGCGTTAGGGCGTACCTCAAAATCAAGCCGGACGACGCGGAGGCCCATCGCGATTTGGGAGACTACCTCTACAACCAAAAGGACTTGGACGGGGCGCTTGACTCGTATAGGACGGCCATAAAGCTTGATCCCAACATCAAGGGGTTCCATAGGCGCTATGCCGAGATTGTAATAGCCAAAGGGCAAACGGCCGAGGTTGTTACGGCGCTGACCGCCGTAGTCAAGAGCGGCGACGCTGATGTGGGCGCCTACACCACGCTCGGCATGATCTATCAAGATCGGGGCCAATATCGGGACGCTATGGAGATGTACGCGAACGCGGCCAAGTTGGAACCCGCCAATGTCGACGCGCTCACGGCGCTTGCGAGTTGCCAGGCCGCGTTGGGCGAAGTAAAGGCGGCTATAATCACTTACGAGCAGGTTGTAATGATGAATTCCGAGGCTAAGCGTGAGTACAAGGAGCTGGGCGACTTATACGCGAAGCAGAAAAATACGGATGAGGCGTTGCGTTGTTACGTGAAGTATTTGGATAAAGTTCCTAACGATAAGGCTACGGCTGCGGTTGTGGGCAAGTTGTTTTACGAGCAAAAAAAGTACGCGGAGTCCGCCAAATACCTGTCAATCGCGCAGTCGACGGAGCCGGCTGTGGTTTTGATGCACGCGGACGCGGGTTTGCAGTCCGGCGACTTCAAGAGCGCCCGGGCGGCGTTGGAGGAACTGCGTAATCGGAAGCCGCGCGTATCGGAGATAGGCCGCGTGTTGTCGCTTTTGGGCGAGATGTACGAGAAGGACGGGAAGTTGAGTCAGGCCGCGTCGGTATACGCGGAGTACGCCGGTTTGCCGGGTGTGAAGAACCGCGACGCCTCTTACAAATCGGCTTTTTTGCAGGAGAAGACAAATCCGAACGCGGCTATGAAGATTTATGAGGCGAACATGAAGGCCTTTCCGGACGATGTAAGAAACGGTTTGCGTCTTGGCCTTCTGTACTCGCAGGGTAAGGATACGCGGGATAAGGCCGTGCCGTTGTTGCAGAAATCCGCCGCGGCGGCCAACAAGGATCCGAAGCTGTGGCTCGAAATAGCCGTCGTTTACGGTTCCATGAACCGCGATGCCGACGAACTTGCGGCGTATCAAAAGTACGTGCGCGCCGACCCGCAACACGTGGAGGCGAATAGGAGAATAGGCACGCTTTTGATGAGGAACGGCGATTACGCAAACGCTATGATTTATCTTGAGATTGCCAATACGATGTCGCCGAACGACCCCGCCGTTATGTCGCTTTTGGCCAAGGGTTATTTGCGTACGAAGCGCAGCAAGGAGGCTTTGCAGATGTTGGTGAAAGCCAAGGCCGTTAAGCCGAACGATCCGGATATCCGGTACCAGCTTTATGAGATATACGCGGCGGAGAATAAGAAGCAGGACGCGCTTAAGGAGATACAGGAGCTTGTAAAGGTAAGCAATGATCCGCGCTATCGGCAACTTTTCGGGGACGCGCTTATAGCGTTGGGTAACGTTAAAGAGGCGGAGAGCGTGGTCGACGAGCTTTTGGCCAAGGATCCTGGGGATCCCGACGCGTTGATGTTGCGCGCCAAAATTTTGCGTTCGCGCAAGGAGTACGACCAGGCGCTTGAGGTGTACAAGGAGATATCGGAGATTCAGCCCGACAACGCGCTGGCTCACTACGAGCGGGCCGAGACTTATGTATTGGCGTCGAAGCCGACGTGGGCGGAGACCTTCTACAATAGGGCGCTTAGGGCC
>LIUJ01000079.1:0-3268 GCA_001462255.1 Fibrobacteria bacterium GUT77
CGCTGTTACCGAGCCCTCCCCTTATATGATTTTGATTTTTATTATTTGACTTTAAGGATACGGGATGACTGACACAAAAAACAAAAAAATCGACAAAATCGAAAAAGACATACGATTAACCGCCATAAAGGAAAAAGGCGCGGAGTATTTTTTCCTGCTCTGCTCCCTCATGTCAATCGGCGCCGTCCTGCTGATATGTTTTTTTATCTTTCGCGGCGCGTGGCCTACCATCAAGGCCGAGGGGTTGTTGCATTTTCTGACCTTTGACAAGTGGAAGCCTACCGACGTTCCGCCGCTCTTCGGCATATTCAACATGATTGCCGGCAGCGTGTACGTTACGCTCGGCGCGTGTGTTATAGGGGTGCCGGTAGGGGTGCTCTCCGCGGTGTACATGGCAAAATACTGCCCGCGCAAGATATATCCGATAATGACGCAGTTTGTGTCGCTATTGGCGGGGATTCCCTCCATTATTTACGGATTCTTCGGGATGATGCTAATCGTGCCGTTTATAGCCGAGCGTTTGAGCGGCAACGGGAACAGCGTGTTGGCGGCGAGTATAGTGCTTGGTATAATGATTTTGCCCACGGTCATAAAGGTGTCGGAGGTTTCGATACGCGCGGTGCCGAGAGCCTATTTTGAGGGGGCGCTGGCGCTTGGGGCAACCAAGGAGCAGTCGATATTTTTTGTGGGGATACCGGCGGCGAAGAGCGGTATCTTGGCGGGGATAATATTGGGCGTGGGCCGCGCCATAGGCGAAACGATGGCGGTGGTAATGGTGGCCGGAAACGCGAACATTTTGCCGAAGAGCGTGTTCAAATCGGTTAGAACGCTTACGGCCAACATAGTTTTGGAAATGGGATACGCCTCCGGTTCCCACTACGACGCCATAGTGGCCACGGGGGCGGTGTTGTTCTTGTTCATATTGTTGTTGAACATTGTGTTGAACGTCATAAACAAAAACGCCAACGCCTCCGGCGGGTTGTCGTAAGGAGTCTTGATGCCGTCAAGAAGAAACATAGTGTCGTTTGTATTGAGGTACGCCGTTTACGCCGCCATGGGCGTTACCGCGTTGTCGCTTATAGGCATACTCGGCTACATTCTTATCCACGGCATTTTGGCGTTTAAGCCGTCTCTCATCTTAGGGGAGTACTCGTCGAGCAATCCGGCCATCGGGTTTTCGGTGTTTACCACGTGCGTGATGATCGTTTTGACGCTTCTTATCGCCGCGCCGCTCTCTATCTTTTGCGCCGTTTACCTAACGGAGTACGCGAAGCGGAAGAATAAGATAGTTACTTGGATTCGGCTTGCCACGGAGACGCTCGCGGGGATACCCTCTATAGTTTTCGGGCTTTTCGGCGCGATATTTTTTGGGACGGTCATGCGTTTGGGGTATTCCATAATGACCGGTTGTCTCACTGTAGCCATAATGCTTTTGCCGGTTATAATCCGCCAAACGGAGGAGGCGATAAAGTCGGTGCCGGATATGTTTAGGGAGGGGAGTTACGGGCTTGGGGCGTCTAAGTTGCGGACGGTTTTTCGCATAGTGTTGCCGTCGGCGATGCCCGGTATTCTCTCGGCGGTGATTTTGAGTATGGGCAGGATAATAGGGGAGACGGCGGCGCTCATATTTACGCTTGGTACCGTAGCTAAATTCCCGACGAGTTTGCTTGACAGCAGTCGCTCGCTCGCGGTGCACATGTACATATCGACGCGCGACGGCGGGGCGGCGGGGCGCGAGGTGGCGTTTTTCACCGGCGCCGTGCTGATTGCGGTTATATTACTCATGAACATAGGCGCATCCTATTTGGGTGGAAAGGTGGGTAAAGACTTTGAAAATTAAAGTTGAGGAGATGAACCTTTACTACGACACGTTTCAGGCGCTGATAAACGTCAACCTTGACGTGTCGGAAAACGAGATTACGGCGTTTATAGGTCCGTCGGGGTGCGGAAAGTCCACCCTGCTCAAGTCGCTCAACCGTATGAACGACCTTGTTGAGAGTTGCCGCATTACTGGCAAAATACTCTTTGACGGGGAGGACATTTACGGCAAAAAGATGAACGTGAACGTTTTGCGCAAGCGTATGGGCATGGTCTTCCAAAAGCCGAACCCGTTTCCCATGAGCGTGTACGACAACATAGCCTACGGCCCGCGGACGCACGGCATAAAGAAGAAGCGCGATTTGGACCAAATAGTTGAGGAGAGCCTGAAGAACGCGGCCATTTGGGAGGAACTTAAAGACAGGCTAAAGAAGTCGGCGCTGGCGATATCCGGGGGGCAACAGCAACGGTTGTGCATAGCGCGGGCCCTCGCCGTCAAGCCGGAGGTCATTTTGCTCGACGAGCCGACCTCGGCGCTTGACCCGATATCCACCACGAAGATAGAAGACCTGCTCGTGGAACTCAAAGACAAATATACCATAGTCATTGTCACCCACAACATGGGTCAGGCCGCCCGCATATCCGACAAAACGGCCTTCTTCCTGCACGGGGAAATTGTGGAGTTCGGCAAGACGATAGAGCTTTTTTCTCGTCCTAAGGACAAAAAAACCGAAGACTATATAACGGGGAGGTTTGGCTGAAATGCGCAATAGATTCGACCAGGAGTTAAAGAAGTTGCACGACGACTTGGTGCAGATGGGCACATTCATCGAGAAAACGATGGAAAAGACCATGTCGGCGTTTCGCACCAACGACTACGCGTTGGCGCGGGAGGTTTACGACAACGACGACATCGCCGACGAACTCGAGATAAAGATTGAGCGGCGCAGTTTACGCATATTACTGTCGCAACAGCCCGTAGCGAGGGATTTGCGTACCATCTCCACGGCGCTGAAGATGATTACCGACATGGAGCGTATCTGCGACCAGGCGAAGAGCATATCGGAAATCGTGCTTCGCTTTGAGGGCAAAGAGTTCAAAAAAACCGACGATATCTTGCAAATGAGCGAAAAATGCGTTATAATGGTAAATAAGAGCATAGACGCGTTTATCAACGACAGCTTGGATTTGGCCAAGGATATTGAGAGGATGGACGACGAAATAGACACGCTCTTCCACCGCATACACGACGACATGGCGAAGATGGTAACGCAGGATTCGTCTACGGTGGAGCAGGTTATAGACATAATGATGATAGCGAAGTACTTGGAGCGCATAGGCGACCACGCCGTAAACATCTCCGAGTGGGTGGTGTTTAACATTACGGGAGAGCATAAGCACCGATTGTTGTTTTAGGGTACCGTTGTAACGAAAAGGTCATTGAGCGGAG
>LIUJ01000079.1:3522-10109 GCA_001462255.1 Fibrobacteria bacterium GUT77
TGACCCGGCGCGAAAATAACGAAAGGGTCATTGAGCGGAGTCGAAATGACCCGGTGAAGCTAAATGACCCCGGCGCGAAAATACGGCTATGGTTTTTATTATTTACCGCGAAAGGCCCAAAAAAAGTGATTTATATTGTAGAGGACGACGGCGCGATAAGGGAGTTGGTGGCGGCCACGCTTGAGGCGGCCGGTCATGACGTAAAGGCCTTTGACTGCGGCGGCGCGTTGTTCGCGCACCCCGATTTCTCCAAGGCCGACCTGTACCTCTTGGATATCATGTTGCCCGACATGAACGGCCACAAGATATTGGAGAAGCTCAAGAAGTCGACGGACGCCCCGGTGATCTTCCTAACGGCCAAGGGCGAGGAGATAGACAAGGCGACCGGCCTGCAGCTCGGCGCCGACGACTACGTGACGAAACCGTTCGGCGTGCTGGAACTCTTGGCCCGCGTCAAAGCCGTGATGCGCCGCTACCAAAAGACCCATCCGCAAACGGTCATGTCCTTCGAAAACCTAAGGATAGACACGGAAAGCAAAACGGCGTTCGCCTTCGGCAAATCCGTTAAGCTGACGTACAAAGAATTTGAACTGCTCCTATACTTGGCCCAAAACAGAAACAAAGTGTTGTCGCGCGATCAAATACTCTCATCCGTATGGGGTTTCGATTTTGACGGAATAACAACAAGAACGGTGGATATCCACATAAAAACCCTGCGCCAAAAATTGGGAGACAACGCCGACAAACCGCTATTCATAGAAACGGTGCGCGGCTACGGCTACAAATTCGTATGCGAATCCGTAGACGTCGATGATGATTGAAAAACACTAAAAGATCGGCCGCTCAATGTCAAAAACCGACTTCGGCTTTATAAGAAAATACGCTCTAATCGTCGCGTTCGCGGTCTTGGTGCTGACAACGCTCTCTTTTATTTGGTTTTCCCTCAATAAAGAACGGTTGGTTTTCGATTCGCTTCAAACGGCGGCCAAGGTTTTGCTGGCGAGCGACAATATAAGCGACTATAGGGATTTCGCGAAAGGTTTTAGGGATGTGCGCGTCACCGTGTTCGACGGGCGCGGCGACGTGTTGGCCGACAATCAGGCCGAACACTCGGCGATGGGCAACCACGCCGACCGCCCGGAGTTCTTGGAGGCGCAAACCTACGGCTACGGCGACGACGTAAGGAGGTCCGAAACCACCGGTAAAAGAACCGTCTACGTTATGGTGAAGTTGAAAAGCGGCTCCTACGTCCGCCTTGCCCAGTCCGCCGGACTGTCTTACGAATTTGTAGTATGGATGTTTGCCCCTATAGCGTTTCTCTGCTTTTGCATAGGGGAGCTGATACTCGTGTTTATAAAGAACAAGCAGATGGAGAGGATGCGCCAGGAGTTCGTGGCAAACGTCTCGCACGAGCTCAAGACCCCCCTAACCTCCATAAAAGGTTTCGCGGAACTTACGGCTACCGGCCTTGTGACCGACGTGGAGGCGGTAAAAGGCTACCAAGAAAAAATAGTGTCCCAAAGCGATAGACTGCTGGCCACAATAAACGACATTCTCCTGCTCTCAAAGCTCGAAAGCGCAAAGACCAAGGAACGCGTGGCGGTGGACACGCGCTCGGTAGCCGACCAGGTGAGGGAGGCGCTTAAACACCTTGCCGACGAAAAGGACATTATAATACAGGTGTCGGGCGAGGGGAGCGTAATGGCGGAACCGGGGCCCATATACCACCTGATATACAACCTGACCGACAACGGCATTAAGTACGGCAAGGGCGGCGGATTCGTGAAGATAACAGTAGACGGAAAAAAGATAACGGTGACGGACAACGGCATAGGCATCCCCGAAAAGGACGTGGAGAGGGTTTTTGAGCGCTTCTACCGCGTCGACAAATCGAGATCGGCGGAGAGGGGCGGGACAGGCCTGGGGCTCGCGATTGTGAAGCACACCGTCCAAAAGTACAAAGGAACCGTAACGATAAAGAGCGCCGTAGGCGCCGGAACGGAAGTGCTTGTGGAATTTGATAAGTAGAAGCGATATACGCCGCGCTTTGCGAAAATTTTACCTACGCAGTACACCCGCTAAATAAACTACCCGTAATCCTAATATGGGAGTGCGTTAAACAAATCACCTTTTTGAAAGGGGAAGTTATGGGTATCAGGAAAACGGCGGTAGCCGCCGCGTTCGGTGTTTTTGCGGTTGTAGGATCGGTGTTTGCCCAAGGAGCCGTTGAGGGGGCGGCGGAAGGGGAGGTTGAGGAGGTAATTGAGGAGGAGGCGCCCCCGCCCGCGCCGATAGCGGCGCCGGCGGCAACTCCAACGCCGCCGGTAGCGCCGCCGCCGGTCGACGTCAAACCGGCCGCCAAGCCGGAACCCAAGGTGGATTTCTACGGGGCGGTGCAGTACAGGTTGCGTGAGAATATGACCTCGCGCGACTACGAGGCGCAAAAGTACGCGATAAACAAAGATTCGGCGGGAATCCCTATCGACACGGTTAAAAACGGCGCGCCGGAGAGTATCACCGGTTCCACGGCCGACTACTTCAATATGTTCTCGTGGCGTATGGGAATGAAGGTCAAGGTAAACAACGAACTCTCGTTGCAATTCCAAATCGGCAACGACTGGGGCGCCGGCGAAGGCTTCAGCTGGGCCAACAACAATATGCCAAGCGCGCGCGTAGGCTTCCAAAACCTCTATGTGCACATCGCGAGCTTCAAGTGGAACCCCGGCGGCGTATTTGTGGAGGGCGGCGTGATATCTATCCCCAGCAGCGGCACGCTCGACCTCTTGGAACGCTCGCTCAACAAGGGTCACTACGGCGAAGCCGGATTCCAAGGCTGGTCAACGGAGGCCAACGCCAGTTTGCTCGGCCTTAAGGTAGGCGTGCCCATCCTCAAAGACGATGTCAAACTCGGCTTGGAACTCTTCCAGTCGCTTATAGACCAGCGTAGCCAAACCATGGCTCCGTCGGAAGAGATTCCGGCCAACCCGACCTCCCCACTGTTTACGGTGACCGCCCCCATAGAGGCCGGCCCGCTCAAACTTACGCCGGAGCTCACCGTGGTAGTAAACCGCAATTACAACAATAAGCTTGAGAAAGGCGACAACGAGATGATATTCGGCTTAGGCGGCAGCTACACGGTTGACAAGACCCTCTCGTTTTCGCTTTTGAGCGGATACGGCTCGGTGAGCAACGAGAACAGCAAGGCGGGATCCTACGCGTTCGACAACGGTACAAACCGTACGGCCGCCGACAGGGTCACAAGCGCCGATTCGGCGACGGCCGACAAGATCAAGGCCTATAGCAGCAACGGCGTACTGCTCGGCGTAGGCGCCAAAATAAAAGCCGGCCCCGGCGACATTCAGATAGAGCTCAAGTACAACAGCGCCGTGAATACGGAAGACGAAGACTACACCAAAATGGACTACATATACGCCGACCTCCGCTACGGCGTAAAGGTCAACGACAAGTTCACGATTACGCCAAGGTATAGAGCCTACCACAAAACGTATCCGCCGGAGTTCCATTACGGCTACGGTAAACCGAATCGCGTAGTCACAAACTTAGTCAACCGCTTGGAGCTGATCTTAGAAGGCTCGTTCTAAACGGCCGAGTAGCCGATTTTGTCGTAGGGCGGGCGCCTAACGGCGCCCGCCTTTTTCGCGTAGGGTAAAAATTAAAAATCCGCAAAAATCGCGTTTTGTGCGAACTATGTTATTTTAGGAATATCTGCAATACCGCTGATAAAATCACAAAAATAAAATTTTCAAAATGCGCAATTTCGGAAATCACATTATATCACAAAAATGTATTGTATTTTCTTTTACAATGAGTTATATTTATCAATATACCGTTGCCCGTCGCGTAAAAAACAACAAACTAAGGAACAAGAGCGTTATGGCGGTAAAAACCGTAAAAAAGAGGTCGGTCAAAGCGCCTAAGTCAAAATCCGTCCCGAAGCCGAGGGATAAGAGAGTTGCGGGTGGAATGTCGGATGAGATAGATAAGGCGGTTTTGCAGATGACAGTTAGTATCGCGGAGACTAATGCCCGTCTTGATGCCTGTATCGCGGAGACCAATGCCCGTATCGCGGAGTCCAATGCCCGCTATGATGCCAGTATCGCGGAGTCCAACGCCAGCATCAAAGAATCCATACGCGCTATTCGGGAAATGACACAAGATTTGGTCGAGTCCGTAAAAAATATCGGCGGCAACGTCGGCGACGTTAATAATCGCCTCGGCGAAATCGTTGAAATGGTTATGCTTTCGGGATTGATGGACAAAATGAACGCGATGTACGGTTATAATTTTAATAACGTGTCTTCGGATAGAATATTTAAAGACAACGGCCAACAGTACGCCGAAATAGATTTATTCCTTGAAAACGGCGAGGCGGTGATGGCCGTGGAGGCGAAAGCGCGGGTTAAGGAGGGCGATGTCAATAAATTGGTGCTGAAACTTCGGAAACTGCGGGAGCGTGAGGTTAAGGCCGGATTGGTCGGAAGAACGATCTACGGAGCTATGGCCGGTATTGTTTTTGACGATAGAGCCCGAACGGCCGCGAAAGAGTGCGGGTTGTATTTGGTGTGTATAGAAAACAATGACAAAATTAATATAGAGCTTCCCGCAAGCGCGGCGGGGAAGTGGTAAAAATTGCCCACCACCCGATATGATTTCCCATAAAGCAAAAAAAATCAACTACCTATTGACTTTGTATGCGCGATATATTATTTTAAATGTTTCATACGCACGAAGCCGCTAAACTTTATTTCGGCAACCGCGACGCGCACTGCCGAATCAACGAAAATACGGCTTCCGACTACTGCGACGGATAACGGGTGGAAAACCGGTAAATATTGTGTATAATCAAGCCAAAATCAAAGCAAAATAAGGCCAAATCAGCCATTTAACGCAGTTTTTTACTCCATAAACCTTTTGAAAGGGGATGCTATGAGCATCAAAAAAACAGTATTGGCAGTAACCCTGCTCACCATGATGGTAAGCGGGACGGTTTTCGCCCAAGTCGAAGAAGATCCCGCGGACGACGCTACGGAAGAAGCAGCGCCGCCGCCTCCGCCGCCGGCACCGCCGCCGCCCATACCCGTGTATCAGGTACCTAACCCGATGGCATCGGGACAAACTAAGGCCGAGGGAAAAGCGGAACCTAAGGTTTCGTTTTATGGGACGGCGTCTTATAGGCTCAGGTGGAGATTGTGGTCTGCTACCGGCAGTAGGCAGGGCACTGCCGTTGACGGTACACCGGCGGTTGATGGAAACGGAAATCCTATTATGGTGGAAAAGAGCGGGTCTACCATTGACTACCTAAATCTCTTGGGGTGGTCGTTCGGATCGAAAATCAAAGTTGACGACCAACTCTCGTTGCAATTCCAAATCGGTAACGATTTGAACGCCGGAGAAAACATAGGGTGGGGGAACAATCGTCCCGCAACGGCAGGGCAAAATCTTTACGTGCACTTGGCCTACGCTACTTGGAATCCCGGTCCCATCTATTTGACCGGCGGTGTGATACCGGTCGTCAGCAACGGAACGCTTGACCTTTTGGAGCGCTCGCTAACTACCGGAAGCTACGAAGAGTCGATATTCCAAACATGGGCCACGCAAATGAACAACAGCTTGATTGGTTTGAGGCTCGGCATACCGTTTGTAAATGAGGAAGATACCAAAGCGGGTATAGAATTAACCGCGTCTATTATTGACCCGCGCACTCAAACGTTGACGACGAGCTTGTCTGACGACGGTGCCCCGTCCAATCCCACAAGCATGTTGTTCATACTTGACGTGCCTCTCGCGTTCGGGGATTTCAAACTCACACCTGAAGTTACTACAGTCATAAATCGTAACTACAATACCGCGTTGGAACAGGGCGACCATGAGTTCGTTTTCGGTCTGTCCACCGGTTACAAGGTTTTTGATGGACTTGCCTTTGGCGCCAACTTTGCTTACGGTATGATAAGCAATGAGAATACTATGGCTGGCAATTACGGACTGACGAATAATTCACCTGAGAGGTCGCGTCCAGACACGAATTTCTATATCGCAGATGAACCTACAGCACGTTACGATAGCAAAGGTCTTATCTTCGGCCTCGGTACTACGATAGCGGCCGGCCCCGGAACGATAGCGTTTGATTTCAAGTACGGCAACGCGTTCAACGGCGCGACGGAGTATGAAGTCGCAAGGAATGATTTTAACGGCAACAGAATTCATACCACTGAAAAGTACGCCGACCCGAAACCCGAAAAGCAGACCAATCGCAACGATATCTTACTTGACCTGAGCTACGGGTGGAACGTTCATCCCAAGTTCAACATCAAACCGCGTTGGAGACTGTACTATAGCTCATGGGACAAGGATCATTCACCTTTCTCATCGCGTATGGAGAACCGTCCCGAAATCATCCTAACCGGCACGTTCTAACATTTTCACCGTTAGAGCGCAGTCGTTTGTTAGTGTGTGATTTGCGAGGTCGCAAGTATTAGAGTATGTAGAGTATGAGGAAAAGAGGGCGGGCACGTTGTGTGTCCGCCTTTTTTTTACAACCCCAAGACAGCGTTGATGTCCTGTTCCGA
>LIUJ01000080.1:0-4170 GCA_001462255.1 Fibrobacteria bacterium GUT77
TTCCACCGACTTTGTTATCCACGTGTTCCCGCCTATCACCGCGCCCTTTCCTATAACCGTGTCGCCGCCCAAAATCGTCGCGTTGGCGTAGATTATTACGTCGTCCTCTATGTCTGGGTGGCGCTTTTGGCCGATTCTCGGGCGGCCGTCTTTATCAAACGGGGAGGTGGCGCCGAGCGTTACGCCCTGGTATATTTTTACGTTGCCGCCTATGCGGCAGGTTTCGCCTATTACGACGCCGGTTCCGTGGTCTATGAAAAATCTCGGGCCTATCCTCGCTCCGGGATGTATGTCTATGCCGGTGCGGGAGTGGGCGCGTTCCGACAGTATGCGGGGTATTATCGGCACGCCTATAGAGTATAGGCGGTGGGCTACGCGGTGCGTTGCTATCGCCTCCACGCAGGGGTAGCTTAAAACCACCTCGTCAAAAAATTTCGCGGCGGGATCGCCGGCGAGAGCGGCGGAGACGTCTTCGAGCAGCATCGATCGTATCTCCGGCAACGACTCTATCATCTCGATAAGCGCGTGAGCCGCCCGCTCCTCGCAGTCGCAGCCGCCGCAACCGCCGTCTACACGGCAGTGGTAACTGAACGCCTTGTGCAAGAGCCTGCCCATATCGGACGCGATTCGGTATAACCTATCGGAGAGCGCGTTGACCGCCATCTCCGATGGCTTAATCTTGTTGCTGTAGTAGCCGAAAAATATGACGGTCATTATCTCGTCAAACACCCTATATATATCCTTGCGCTCCTGAATATCAAGCTCGTCGCCGACCGGAGCCCCCTCGTTGAGCCGGGCGGCAATCAGCGGAATGCGAGACTTTACCCAGTCTTTCGTGGTTGTGTTTTCGTGTACGTTCATAATATTTACGTTTTTGTTGATGTTGGTATCAGTACCGAATCCTAATACGAAGTGGAATCGTGCAAATACTTGATCCACTGCGTAAAAAACTCCGTTCTATGCGATCTCCATAGGTTCGCCGGGTTTTCCAAGTCTACGTTTTTCGGCGGGTCCACGTCGGCGCGGCCTTTGGCGGCGTCTCTATTGTACTCCTCCACCAAACGGACGGGCTCGTACTCCGGATGGCCTAAGTGTATAAGGAAGCGGGTGTCGGCGCTCTCGAAAATTACGTAGCCCGCCCCCTCGGCGTGGGCAAGCAGATTCACGTTTCCGTTGTCCCGCTCGCGTTCGAGCACGGCGTCGTCTATGCCGGAATGGCGGCTTTGCGGACACCAAAACCAGTCGTCCATCTCACCGGTTATGCGGTGGTCGCGGTTCAGGTTCACCGTCTTGTAAACGCCGAAGACTTTTTTGTCGTAGGCTACCTTGTCTATCCCCAAATACTTCGCCAACGCCAAGCCGCCCCAGCAGATACCGAGCGTAGACGCGACGTTTTTTCTCGCGTACTTTAGGATACGCTGAACTTCCTCCCAGTAATGCACCTTCTCAAACGGTATCTCCTCCACCGGCGCCCCGGTAACGATAAGCCCGTCCAACCGCGAACGCGCCACCGCCTCCTCAAAAGGCACGTAGAGTTTGTCTAAATACGTCTGGTCGCTCGACGAGTATGCGTGCGTACGGAGGCGTATCCAAATAGGCTCGATCTGCATGACAGAGCGGCCGAGCGGCTGCAAAAGGCTGAACTCGTAGGTCTGCGCCTTCGGCATGATGTTCAATATCCCGATCCGCAGGGCGCGTATATCCTCCCGCAACGCGTCGTCGCTGGTGACGCACTGCACCTGCCTACTCTCCAAAGCGCTTATGCCATGGTAGTCACGGGGAACAACAATCGTCATATTATCCTTTTATCCTTAAAAAGTCCCGTAGAGACGTCACACTTTATTAACCGTAGGTTTTAACATACGGTATACGCATAAAGCCAATAAATATAATATATGCCCATGTAAAGCCGTGATAAAATCAATTCTATCTTATCAAACCGCCCGCCACGACGGTATCCCCGTCGTATAATACCGCCGACTGACCGGGCGACACGGCGCGCACCGGAGCGTCAAATCTTATTTTTATCGTTAATCCGCTATTATTTGTACTAATATCATTAGTATTATCAATACAAGCGCCGTTACCCGTATCAATCCCTACTACCGTAGCCCCCACCGCCCGGCTCTTATAGCGTATCTGCGCCTCATAACGGCCGCCGACCCTAATCCCCCTTGCCTTCGAGACTACCGCGTCCTCTATCACCGCCTCGTCGCAGGCCAACTGACCGTCCTCCGCCACAACTACCTTATTCTCGCCCGGAATAAGCCGCTTGACGTACATCGGCTTCCCGAGCGCCCCAAGACCCTTTCTCTGACCTACGGTGTAGTTGTAAATACCGGTGTGCGCCCCTACGATATTGCCGTCCGTATCCACAATATTACCCGACTCGGCCTCCACCCCGCGCGACCTCAGATAGGCCGCGTAGTCCGTCCCGGGGACGAAGCAGATATCCTGGCTCTCGCCCTTGTCCGCGGTGGGCAACTTGAGCTTCTTAGCCAAAGCCCGCGTCTCCGCCTTGGTCATCGCGCCGAGCGGAAAGAGTATCCTCTCCGTCGGCGCGGCCAATATCGGGTATAGGAAGTAAGACTGATCCTTCTGGGCGTCCGCCCCGCGCCGTAGCTCCCCGCCGTCGATTACAGCGTAGTGTCCGGTGGCAACGTACTCGCAACCGAGCTCCGCGGCCGTCTCAAAGAGCGCCCCGAACTTGATGCGACGGTTGCACACGACGCACGGGTTAGGGGTGCGACCGGATGTGTACTCGCTTATGAAATTGCCGATAACGGCGCGATCGAAAAGTTCCGAGAGATCAACGGTCGAATGCGGTACGCCCAAGCGGTCGGCGACTGACTTAGCGTCCCTAACCGACCTTCCGCCGACGGTACCGGGAACGCTGCAAAAGGTAACGCCGCAAACGTCAAACCCCTTATCAAGAAGAATCGCGGCAGTAACGGAAGAGTCCACGCCGCCGCTCATTTCCACCATTACCTTTTTCATCGCCTACCCGTATCTTATATCAATTAACATCCAAATAATACCGTTACACGCCTTTAAGCGCTCTTATGTATTCCTTATCTATCTGAAAATACTCTATTGCGTTAAACAGCGCGTTTATGTCGATTATGTCGTTGAAATCGTCCAACGAATCGTTGGGGCGCTTGTCTAAAATTTTTACCCTTATCATATTGTACACTACGCACCCGATATCGTCGGTTTTTTTTATGCCCCAATAGTTTAGGACGCTCTTGGCCATAGGGCCGAACTGCCTGTTGGCAAGCATGAGCAGGGCCTTGGAGAGCTCCTGGCCCGTTACGTGGCGGCTTTCCCCGGTTTTCGCGGCGCAGAAGTCGAGACCGCCCATTACAAATTCGTAGGCGCCTATCTTGTAGCGGGTATCCAAACCGCTTTCGATGACTTTTCTTCTTATTTTTTCGGCGAATTCGATTGACGGCGGCATGGCGTTTACCACTGTAGGGGGTTAGTTGTTTAATAGGAGCGCCCGCGAACGCGTCGGGGGCGCTCCCATATAATGATCGTTACTGTTTCAGGTTGACGAACCTTGTCGGGTTTTTGCCCGGATTGAAGGTTATCGTCTCCGTCTTTTCAACGCCGTCCTTAACGAAGCGGACTTGGTGCGTGCCCGTAGGGACCTGCAACTCGCCTTCGTTGGACGTTCCCACTAATCTTCCGCCTACGTAGATCTCGGCCTTGGGCGGAAGGGTCGCTATGAATATGCTTGCGCCGGACGCCGACGGCGCGGCGGCTGGGGACGGCGCCGACGGTTGGTACGCCGGGGGCGGCGCCGCGGCGGAAGCCCTCGACAACGTAAACGGCACGTTCAGCGTACCCCCCTCAAACTCAACCGTTTTTGTCGCCTTTTCGTAACCGCTCATGGAAACGGCAATGGAGATGTCGCCCCATGAGGAGGGTTTGAAAGTGTACGGCGTAACGCCGGCCCTCTTGCCGTCTACCTCCACCGTCGCGCCCGACGGGTTGGAGGTAACGACCACCTGCTCCACCTTGGGCGGCGGGGGCGGCGCCGGTTCAGGTTCCGGCGGCGGTGGGGGCGGCGAGTATGACGGCTCCGGCTCCGAATAAGACGGAGACGAGTACGACGGCGTCGACGCGTAAGACGGGGTCGACGAATACGACGGCGCGGACTTCTGCTTA
>LIUJ01000080.1:4196-4616 GCA_001462255.1 Fibrobacteria bacterium GUT77
TTTGTCCGGTTTGTCCGGCTTCGACTTGCCGCCGGCGCCCGGCGTGTAGGTCATCGGCTTGGGCGCGTCAACCTCTATGGTCGTGACCGGTATGTTCGAAGCGCCGGATTCCGACGCTATGGAAGGGCCGCTCGGAGAGTCGGACGGCGCGGCGACTGGTGTCGAAGCGGCGTCGTCGCCGATCTTGCCGCCCATCATGACAAAGTAATAGTACCCTCCGCCGGCAAGCGCCAATAGGGCAATCACCGCCGCTATCGCCGCAACGGGAGACCCCTTTTTCTTAGCCTTAAAGACGTTGTCGTCGTCCGCTCCCGAATCGTCAAACGGCTCCTTAAACTTTTTCTTGCTACCGAAATCGTCGTCGTCAAACGGATCCTTCGACTTCTTCTTGCTACCGAAATCGTCGTCGTCAAACGGGTC
>LIUJ01000080.1:4821-4996 GCA_001462255.1 Fibrobacteria bacterium GUT77
GAAATCGTCGTCGTCAAACGGGTCCTTCGACTTCTTTTTCTTCTTGGCGCCAAAGTCGTCGTCACCAAACGGTTCCTTCGATTTCTTCTTTTTACCGCCCGGCTCGTCGAAATCGTCGAACGACGAGGCCTTCGGCGGCGCGTCGAGCGTACCGAACGCGCTACCGCCCAATTCG
>LIUJ01000081.1:0-2647 GCA_001462255.1 Fibrobacteria bacterium GUT77
CATCTTCAACTTGCCGTTCGACGGGTCAAGCAACAACGCGTCGTCATACAGCTTCAGCGCCTCCTCGTATTGACCCTTCGAGTAAAGCTTATTCGCTTTCCTGTTCTTGGCGCCCACCTCGTCGGCGTTGACGAATGAGAACGCGGCAAAGACGACAATCATCCATACGGCGCACAACCCATAGAGCGAAGTCGAAATACGGTCATTGAGCGAAGCGATGCGTTGAGCCCGTCGAAATGTCGAAATGAGCGAACCGTTTCTCATCATTCAAACCTCCCCCTCCAAGCGGCCTTCTTTCTCGCCCGCTCGAAGATGAAGAACTCTATCAATATGAACACTATCGCAATAAACAAAAATATCTGATACTGTTCCTCGTGTATTACGGCCTTAGTCATTCCGAAGTCGCTCTTCTCCATCTTCGATATCTCGTTATAGATTCTCGTCAAATCCAAATCCGTTCCGGCGTGGAAATATTTGCCGCCGGACTCTATGGCGATCTTTTCCAACGTAACGGGGTTGAGCCGCGTCATCACCAAATTTCCGTCCTTGTCTTTTTTGTACACGACGTTGCTTCCGCCCTTGCTTATGGGAATGGGAACGCCCGCTTCGGAGCCTATGCCTATGGTGTATATCACTATGCCCTCCTTCGCGGCGGCTTTGGCCGCGTCGACCACGTTGCCCTCGTGATCCTCGCCGTCCGACAGTATGACGAGTACCTTGTGCTTCTTGCTCTGCCCGCCCAACGCTTTTGCGGCCTGCCTAACGACCTCCGCCAGCGCGGTGCCTTGCAACTGCACCCAATCGAAACTCACCGACTGCAACATAACCGACGCTGCCGCGTGATCGAGCGTCAACGGACACTGGACAAAACTCTCCCCGGCGAATATTATCAACCCGACCCTGTCGCCCTTAAGCAAATTTATGAATTTTCGTATCTCCAACTTGGCGCGCTCAAGCCTGTTTGGGGCCAAATCCTGCGCCAACATACTGTGAGAAACGTCGAGCGCCACCATGATGTCTACCCCCTTACGCTCCACCATCTCCATCTTAACCCCGAACTTGGGGCGTACCAACGCAAAAATCGCGAAGGTCAGGAAAAGGCAAAAGAACGTCGATTTGAGAATATAACGGGCCGGCCCGGCGGAAGAGCTCAATTTACGGACAAGCGGGGCAGAGGCGAAGCGTGAGAGCAACGCCTTCTTTCTCCTATACATAAGGAAAAAGAACAGCGCCGCCAAAGGCACCGCCGGCAATAATAAAAAATATTCGGGATTACCGAAACGCATTATGGAATTCTCCTAAACATAGTATTCCGCAACAACATCTCCGCTACTAATATTAAAAAACCTATCCACAGCCATTTATAAAAATACTCGGAGTAGGAGACGTGGCTTATGGACTTGATCTCCGTTTTCTCCATTTTGTCGATCTCCTCGTATATCCTTTTCAGCGACTCCGGGTTTCGCGCCCTAAAAAAGGCTCCGTTCGTCGAGTTGGCTATGTCCGCCAGTTCCTTCTCGTTTATGTCCGACTCCATCATCTGTATGCGTTGGGTACGCCTGCCGGTTTGCGGGTTTATTACCTCTACCGGGAACGGGACCTGTCCCTCTTTGCCCACGCCTATGGCGTATATCTTTATGCCGAGCTCTCCCGCGGCTTTGGCGGCGGCTTGCGGGGGTATGTCGCCGGCGTTGTTGGCGCCGTCGGTCAGTAAGATCATTACCTTACTCTTGGCGGGAGAATCCTTCAGGCGGTTGGCCGCTGTGGCTATTGCCGTGCCTATGGCCGTTTGGTTAGAAAAATCCGCATAGTCGGCGGCGTCAATCATTTGTATAAGAACGCCGTAGTCGCTTGTAAGCGGGCAACGCGTAAAGGCGCGGGCGGCGAACAGAACCAAACCCATGCGATCATTCTCACGCTTGAGCACAAAATTTTTTATCTCCCGCTTCGCCACGGCAAGCCTGTCGTCCGGCTTGAAATCGAGCGCCTTCATGCTCTCCGATATGTCGAGAATTAGCATTATGTCAACACCCTCGGTCGTAACCTCCACCTCCGTGTTCCGCTTCTGCGGGCGGGCAAGCGCCACGACCAAAAAACAAAAACCGGCCACGCGTAGCACAATCAATACATGGCGCAACCACCCATACGGCGACTCCGGCAATTTTTTTATGATTGACAAATCGGAAAACGTAAGCGTTACCTTATGCCGCCGCTCCCGCCGTATATACAACCAAACCATCGGGATGACCAATACCAGCAGATAGAAAAAGTACGGGTTTTTAAACGTCATTGCGTAGCCCCCATTCTCTCCGTCTTACGCTCGTACGGCAACGTAGGATCGGGCTTGGTGGCCTCTATAAACGTCATAACGTCTTTCCTATACCCTTCTATGCAAGACCTGTCCGGCACCCACTTCGCGAACTTGACCTGATCGCTCGAACGGAAGAAACGCTCCGCGCACATACGCATCTCGCGGCTTATGTCGGAAAACTCAAGCCACGACACAATCTCCTCCGTGGTAAGCTCCGGCGCTATTGTATCGTACCTGCGCCCTATGTAGCGCTTAAATATCTCCGACAACTCAAAAACATACTCCCGCACCATACCCTTCTCTACGTATTTTTTCCCCTCAAGCGCCTCTATTGCC
>LIUJ01000081.1:2953-3079 GCA_001462255.1 Fibrobacteria bacterium GUT77
ACCCTTATCGGAATCGGCATAGTCAATAAAGTATCGTAAGTAACGGTATTAACGGCATTGTCGACGCTGAATCCGGTGGCCGTATCGTTATTATTGATACTATTATTATTGATACTGTCATTATCA
>LIUJ01000082.1 GCA_001462255.1 Fibrobacteria bacterium GUT77
CCTCGCCAAAAGGAAAATATCGTACGCCGCAAGTTCCCGCTTGTTCGACTCCAACCCCCGCGTAAAGGCGTCAAACGCCTCCGCCGTCCTGCCTAACCCCTGATACGCGTTGCCTAAATTGATATAAACCGCCTTATCCGACGGGTTTAGCGACTGCGCTTTCTTATAACTCTCAAGCGCCTTGTCGTACTGTCCTTTACTCTCGTATGATAGCCCTAAATTGATGTGAATCGCAGAATTGCTACCGTCCTCCGTAACGGTCTTTTCCCACTGGTCGACTGCCTTGTCGGTCTCGCCCATGCGGTTGAGGACAAACGCCAAGAGCGCCCTCGCCGCCGGATTCTCCTTCTTTGCCGCCATACTCTTCTCAAACGACGCTTTAGCGCTCGTCAACTCGTTCTGTTCCATGTACGCGTAGCCGAGCTGGTAGTGGAGACGCCATACGTCGGTCTTCCACTTAGGCAACAGGGCGACGAATATCTTTGCCGCCTTCGCCGGATTGCCGGTAGACAGATACGCCTCCGCCAATTCGTACTGCGCCTGCGACTCATTAGGGAATTTCGCTACTGCGGCCTCCAACGCCGAAACGACCTTGTCGAACTTTTGCGATTCCTTATTGTAAATCGCGATGTGGCGGTATACGCGGATATTCTTGTCCGCCTCCTTTACCGATTCTAAGGTTGATATTGCCTTGTCGTATTTCTTTTGATGATAATATAGGACGGATAACTGCAAAGCCGCGTCTCCGCAATCGTTGCCGCAAGACGACAATCTCTTTGACGCTTCGTCAATCGATTTATCCAAATCCGCGGCGTTCTTTCCTTTAATCGCCAAATTAAGTTGCGCGCTCATGTTGTTCGGGTCGATTTTGAGCGCCTTTCTAAAATGCTCCTCGGCGGCCTTGCCGTCGCCCTTCGCGTTGCTCAACACGCCCAAGAAGTCGTAGTAATCGGCCTTTTCATCCATTGATATCGCCTTTTTGATATGCCGCTCCGCCGCCCCTAAATCGTTCCTAAAGCGTGCCGCCACGGCCCTCATGTAGTACATCTGAGGATCGGAGTATGTGTCGCCGACGCCGCTCCACATATCCTCCGCTTTCGCGTAGTCCTTCTGCGAGAAATACATCTGCCCGGCGTTGTACATGAGTAGCGGATCGCGCGGGTAACGCTTCAATCCCTTTTCGTAGTATTCAAGCGCCTTGGACGCGCCGTGGCACTCCTTTGCCGCGAATCCGGCGAGTAGCCACGCGTCCACGTCCGGACTTGCCTCCTTGGCGAAATAATTTGACATGACGGAAAGCGCGTCGCCGCACTTCCCCGCGTCGAGTTGCACCGTGGCCAAGTCGAACATCGCCTGTGTGGGCGCCCCGCGATCCACCGCCTTAGACAAGTATTCTATGGCCTGCGCGTAGCGCTTCCGTAGCCCCTCTATCCGCCCAAGTTGCGCCAACGCCTCCGGATTGTCCCCGGCGTTTTTCAACACGGCAATCGCCCCCGCCGTATCTTTGGCGACTAATAACCCGTATGAATAAAAATTCCAAGCGTCTTGGTTCGTGGGCGCGCCCTTGTAGGCCTTGGCGAAATATTCGAGCGCCGCGGCGTTCTTGCCCTCCGCCATATTGATGGCGCCTATGCGCAAAATCGCCTCCGTGAACTTCGGGTTATGCTTTACCGCGAGCTCAAACCGCCGCTTCGCCTCCTCCGGCTTTTTGCTGTGGAGAAGCAACAACCCGACGTTGTAATAGGCGACATGGTACTGCGGGTCGCGCTTCACCGCCTCCTCCCAAGCCCGTTGCGCCCCGGCTACGTCCCCCCGCCTATAGAGCGCCACGCCACGGTTGTTGATCGCGTCGGTGTACTGCGGAAATAAGGTTATCGCCTGCGTGAAAAAATCAAGCGCCGCGCCGTTGTCCTTACGCTCAAGGGCGTCGAGCCCTTTGAGGTTAAGTTGGAAAGCGTCTTCCGCCACCTTCATTATGGCGGCGGAGAGAGCCTTTTCGGGAGAGGCGTCGAGATCAAGGTCAAGTTCCATTTGGCCCTGCGCCAAAACGCTATAGGGCGCTATCAACAACATCGGCAGTATGAGCGTTAGTAACGACGACGCGAAATTCATCATTCGGGAAACGCGTTTTTGATTGTTGCCGTCGCCTGACCGACACCAACCGCTAACCGCCTTGCCTACCGCGTTTACTCTTGACATTTACCCCTCCTTTATTTAGCGCTGACATGACTATTATAACCGCCTGAGATTATATAATATTACTACCTAATGCTATAATATAATACATTCGCGGACTTAAATATATAGTTCCTTAAAAAAGGTATCGACACATCGTACTTTAGAAACATATAAAACGTACACGCTATGGAATTGTTATACCAAAAGAATCTCCCTTGTTTGTATGACCGTTTATTAATTCCGACGACCGCCCAGACGATGGGGGGCAGTCGGATTTTGGCGTTACACTACGGACTTATAGAGCCTTGCGGAATAGGTTTCTTCAAAGAAGTAGCATGGATTTGTAGTATGCCGAACATATCCGACGTATTTATAAAAGATAGGGGCGGACCGATTGGCCCGCCCCGTCGCAAATTAAACGACAAAAAAATACGGCGTACGACGGTTATAACTCAAAGTGTAGGCCGAGTTTGAACTGGCTGGCCCAAGCAAAACCGTCGTCGTAATCATCATAATCATCATCATAATAATAATTGCTATAACTACTAACACCTCCTTCATGATACCCCATAAGACCTCTATACGAGAGTTCAACAAACTTCCAACGCACCTTAACATAAGGACCGACAAAACAAATATCGCCCGCATCTTCATGTTTTTCTGTTGTTACAGTGCGATATGCAGTGCGATAGCGATAACCACCGTAGGAGTAATCATAGTATTGCTCTTGGTATTGCTCTTCACGACTACTTCTAGATTCGTTATACCACCAACCATACCAAAGGCCCACTGACGCCCCGTACACGAGTTTGACACCCCCCGGTAAATCATGCTTCATACCGGCGTTAAACCCGCCTCCTATGGTTTCGCTTTTACCACTGCTTGAATAACTTTCACCACCGAACCCGCCGCCGAACTCAAACCCGTATTCCATACCGCCGCCGCCAAGCCACCCGGCCTGCAAAGAGATCCACTCGCCGCCCATCGTCCGTGACCCGACCAAATTCCTTGCAACGCCAAGATACCAAACCCTCGAACTCGAACTCGGCTTAGGCGTCTGCGTCCCCCCCAGTGCCAACTGTCCCGGCGAAAGAAACGGCAATCCGCTACCCCCGCCGCTCCCGCCGCCATGCTTTACTTCCCCGCCGACGTTCGTCAATATCAACCATGCCGAATCCCCCATCTCGTTTTCCAAGGTACGGAAATTGTGGTACCAAGCCGGATATCCGGTCACAACCACTTTCATGGTTTTGCCGCTCAGTTCCTTATAAACATTCATTGCTACAAGAACGTCGGGCGCTTCCGGCTTGGGCGGATCCTGACCTAACGCCCGCGCCACGGCCTCTCTCGTCAATCGGTCCTCAACGTCCGCGGCGTTCAATTCGCCTATCGCGTCGCCTCGCACTTTTTGCTCCGAAATATTCAGATCGGCGGTCAACGGCAACGGACGCACCGTCTGCGGACCGGCCTCAACCGTCTTTATCGAAGTGTACTTTCTCACCGCGCAACCCGAAAAAACAAAGCTACCGATCGTTATCAGCGTAACCGTAAGCAGTCTCTTTTTCATGTTGTTATTCTCCTTGTATTGCGGTTGGTGTTGTTTGTTCTACCGTAGCAGCCGGAGCAACGGGCGCTACCGGCGCTACCGGCGCGGCGGTCGACGCTGTCGGCTTTTCTTCTTTCTTAATAGCCTGAACCGCCACTACGCCCTCACCGGCCAATTTGGCCGTGAACGTATTTTTATCATAACTAAGCACCATCGCCCCACTCGGCAATGTCCTAACGGAAAACGGCTCCGCGCTTCGCGTATCCCTCCTAAAATTCTTATAACGCGCCGGATAACCGACAATGGTGTAAGTCACATTTACCTTATCCTCCGTCACTTCATAAAAACTGGGAGCAACCAAAACGTCCGCGCCCAAAGGGGCCGACGCGAGCGCCGTTTCCAACGCCTCCACATAGAGATTCGTCCTCTGTTCCGGCGATGTCACGACCCCCTTGGCCACCCCTATGACTTTCTGATTTCCAATCACCTGCAAATCCGCCACAGTCTCCATATCTTCTTCCGAGACCGGCGTAAGACTAATACTGCGAAAACGCGCGTCCTTGACCGCCGGCGCGCACCCGCCGAAGACCAAAGCCGCCGCGGCTACCGCAGCTACAATGGGAAAAACACGTCTTTGAAACATTAAAAAACCTCCTTTTGGATGGTAAGTAAATGGTTTTAGTTATATGTAAAGATAAAGACACTACCGTATATCTATAAAGAGCAAATGAGTGGGAAGAACGCTTTATGGGCGTTGTTGCGCGCGGGGAGGATACTATAATGGGGTCTTGGGTACCGGTTGTTGATTTAGGGGACATATAAACCCCTAAGGAGGCTATTAACGCGTATAATATATATAGAATGTATGTGTTGGGG
>LIUJ01000083.1:0-136 GCA_001462255.1 Fibrobacteria bacterium GUT77
CCTGTATTCGGACGCGCCGCCGCCTACCGTCCCGGCCGTGGAACCGTCATCAAGCACGGCAATCATCTGCCCGACGCTTGCGGGCGAGCTGCCGCCTGTTTCGGTAACCGTAACAAGCGCGACTTTTTTACCTTCC
>LIUJ01000083.1:259-3243 GCA_001462255.1 Fibrobacteria bacterium GUT77
TTCCGCGGCTTTTTGCGCGGCGAATGTTATTACGTCTAACACAGGGTCTACTTGGCGTAGACGTTCCAGTTCCAGATTTGCCACATAAACCCGATCGGTACCGTCGTCATGCCGTTTTTATGGAATTCGGGCGTTATCCTGAAGAAAAACCGCCCTCCTCCTTTTTTCTCGCCCGGCTTTTTATTCTTGAATGTGTCAAAACCAATATCTATGGGCAGTCCGACAAAAAAATCGCCTTTCAAGTTTTTAATGTCTATACCCGTATATTCCTTAAGTAAATCATTAGCCATATCCGGAATTAGATCCGTAAGATTATCCATCGGACTGAAAAGGGGGATATTAAGGTTCAAACCTATTCCGGCGTATAACCACTCGACATACGGGACATTGATATGAACCCCGATCGGAATGGTCAGACAAACGGGTAATCCCACCGCAAAATCTTTCTCCAAAAGTATGTAAAAATCAGGGTGCAGTAATAATCCGGTATTGAACGACAGCCATGGGAAAAGGTAAAAATCGGCGGTCAGTCCGAGATCAAACGTAAGGGCGTAATTGCTTACAGGAATACTGCCGGAACCTGAGGTAAAACTGCCGATAAGCTCGAAGAAGCTCGGGGTTATTCCAAGTCCCGAATTAAGCCCTACCAGAACATCAAAAGGCTGATGATGGTGCGGTTTAGCTTCCGCCCTAACTTCCGGCTGGGTTTCCGCCTGAACTTCCTCCCGGGTTTCAATATCTTCATCATCCGCGAATACCGCTCCCGCGCCAAGAACCGCGAGAAGCGCAATCAATATAACGATTTTCTTTACCATAAAAATTCTCCTAAAAAATACAAGTTTTTAGCAGGTCTCTACTGCCCGCAAAGGAAATTTATTCAAATTTTAGGTATTTTGTCAAGTATTATTTTTTTTGTCAAGCAGGTGAAGATACGCCTCCAGCGCGGCGCCGCCAAGACAGCGGGCCTTGTCGGAGATCGCGCGCCAGTCAACGTCAACGCGCGGATCTATGTCGGCAACTTTCATGCCTTTTGATACCGTCGCGCCTTCGCGGATAAGCCCGCGTAAAAGGCCGGTAAAGGGGGCGCGGGATTCTGTTCCTTCTATAGTACATAGCGCCTCGCCGCTTTCTACTATATCGCCTATTTGTTTTTTATGAACGATTGTCCCGGCAGCGGGGGCGTGTATTACGCGCACGGCGCTTTTACCGCCGATTTCACCGGGTATGCCCGTATTCGCCGCCGCGCTTCCCTTAAATATCAGTCTGCCTAAATCGTGGCCCCGCATCGTTTCTATCACGACGTCGACGTCTTCTCCGGCGCGAAAGCCCGGCCCGAGGGCGATTGTAACGGGGGCCATGCCCTTATGCGTCCCAATATTGCGTTTGGCTATAATAGCGTCAATTACAGCACAGGGTTGGATTTGTTTTATGCTTTCTCCCCCAGGGTCTACAAGCAGGGGGATCGCCCCGTCCCGCCGGCAACTTTCAAGCTCTTCTACGCCCGAAACCCTGCGGCAAATCATGTCTTCAACCTTCGCGACACCGTCGTAAACCGCCTCGCATAACGCGACACTGCGGCGTATCGCCGTAGGAGCCGCCGTTTCCAGAATTATTACCGGGAATCCGGCGCGGAAAAATTTCTGTACTACGCCGGTGGCAAGATCGCCTCCGCCCCTTACGATGATTTTTTGCGAGGAAAAAAGCGCGGACATCTATACCTCCCGCCACGAGTCGTTACGGACGCTGCCGTAAAGAAGTTTTTCAAAACGCGCCGGATATTTTGTTTTTATCGTTTGTAAAAAAGACCCTGCCGCCGCCGCCGCGGCTTCGTCCTCTATCTGATTGACAACGACATAACGCTTTCCCGCGTTGGTTTTGAACATTCCGTTCCGGGCGCAGACCATTGCCTCCAGCGCGGCGGAGGTAATTTCCCCGCCCTCCCCCACTCCTGTCAGGGCCGTAAACTCGCGTAACCGGTGTACGGTAGATTCGTTTGCCTTGTTGCCTACGGCGTTAGTCGTAACTATCCCGACGGTATGCGTGCAGTAAGCGGGAACAACGGGCTCGGTCTCCAGCCAGCCCTTGCAAGGAAGCCCGCGCGAACCGTCGGCTTCCAGCAGGACTATGTCATAGCGGGGCGTTAATTCCGCAAGAAGCGCTTCGGGCAGGGCTTCAAGCTTCCCGCTCGCGTTGTTCAGCAGGCCCATGCACTGAATGCCGGCCTCGGGCTCGTGTTCTTCGCATTGCAATAATGTTTCGCATAACATTATATCTTTTATTTTCGGGGGAAATATCTTTGTTGTCGTTGAAATAAGAACCTTTTTGTCACGCAATTTTTCAGCCAAAAGCCCGATTAAAGATGTCTTGCCCCCGCAACCTACAACCGCAACAACACTGCCGTTAGTAATATGTAAAAATTCTGTAATTAACATTTTTCTCCATTTTTTTTACCACGAACCAACANNAACCACACGAAAGGAAGAGAATATACGGACAACAAGTTCGTGTGGTTAGTGAGGTTCGTGGTAAATTCTTCTAAATCGTAACCGTCCGTCTGGACGAAGTCAAAAATTCCACGATCTCCATCATGTTCGTAATTTTCCCCACGGCCAGCTTTTCGGTCAATCCGTAATAGCTCAAACACTGTCCGCACGACCTTATATCCGTTCCGCGCCCGGCGAGGGTTTTCAGATTATCAAGAACCTCGGACCCTTGCGCGGCGAGTTTGACCCCCGCGTTCAAAAGCAGAATAAGCTCCGGCGCTTTGGGTAATTGCGCCAGCGAGTACATAAAAGTCTGCATCAGTTTTTTTCCGGGTTCTTCGGCGCTTATGCCTATCCGGTCGCCTGTTATAAGGAAGATAACCCCCGCGCCGGAAGCGTCGGGCGGCAGCGCCTCCTCCGACGGCATTAACCGGCAAGAAGCGGCTTGTCGGTCTCCCGGTTTTTTTACAATGATTGTCGCCGCGAATTCCGCTTCCCCTT
>LIUJ01000084.1:0-19260 GCA_001462255.1 Fibrobacteria bacterium GUT77
ACCTACGGCGACTTCCAGCCGGAGATGGACATGGTAAACAAAGCGTTCCTCGAACTCCTGATAGACGGCGACTCCGACGGACGCGGCTTCTCCTACCCCATCCCGACCTACAACATAACCCAGCATTTCAACTGGGACAGCGAAAACGCCCAACTGCTCTTCAAAATGACCGGCAAGTACGGCACGCCTTATTTCCAAAACTTCATAAACTCCTCGCTCAAGCCGGGCGACGTGCGCTCCATGTGTTGCCGCCTGCAACTCGACAAACGAGAACTGCGCAACCGCGGCGGCGGGCTTTTCGGCGCCGACGAGTTCACGGGGTCAATAGGCGTCGTAACCATAAACCTACCCAGAATCGGCCATATCGCCAAGTCCAAAGACGACTATTACAACCAGCTCAACCACTATATGGATATAGCGCGCGACTCCCTTGAAAGGAAACGCGAGGCCATAACCAAACTTATGGACCAAGGCCTCTTCCCGTACACGCAACGCTACTTGCGCCACTGGAACAACCACTTTTCCACGATAGGCCTTATCGGGATGAACGAGTCCACGCTCAACTATATGGGCAAAGACCTGACCGACCCCGAAGCGCGTGAGTTTGCCATGGAAGTGCTTAAACACATGCGCGGACGCCTCATAATGTACCAAGAAGAGACCGGCCACCTATACAATTTGGAGGCTACGCCCGGGGAGAGCACTTCCTATAGGCTCGCCAAACTCGACAGAAAAAGGTTTCCCGACATGATCATACCCGGCGGCGACAACCCGTTCTTCACAAACTCATCCCAGTTGCCGGTCAACGCCACGCCCGACCTTTTCGACGCCCTTGATATGCAAAACGACGTCCAAAGCCAGTACACTGGCGGCACGGTCTTCCACGCCCATATCGGGGAATCCATAGACGACGTGGAAACCTGCAAACAATTAGTTAAAGACATCGCCTACAACTACCGTATACCGTACTTTACCATATCGCCGACCTTCTCCGTCTGCAAATCCCACGGCTACCTTAGAGGCCGGCACTTCGCCTGCCCAAACTGCTCCGAGGAGACGGAGGTCTACGCGCGCATAGTGGGATACTACCGCCCCGTGCAAAATTGGAATCCGGGCAAAAAATCGGAATTTAGCCAAAGGGTCGTCTTCGCCCCGCAAAATCCCGATGAAAACACTTTGACAAACTTTTCCGATTTGGTAAAACAACGGGAAATGGTGGGATTTGCCGAAGCCGTAGGCTGATTATGTGCGCCGACGAATCGCAAATCCCGGTGATCTCCGGTTGGACAAAAACGTCGTTCATCGACTATCCGGGCACAGCATCCACTGTGCTCTTCCTATCCGGTTGCAACCTGCGTTGCCCGTATTGCCACAATCCCGGTATAGTCCTAAACGACTACCCTCCGGTACCGTTTGACGCCGTCGGCGACCACGTCGCCAAACGCAAGGGCGTTATAAGGGGCGCCGTAATAAGCGGCGGCGAACCTACTTTACATTCGAGATTACCGGATTTATGCGGCGCTCTGAAAGCGCTGGGATTGAAGGTTAAGATTGATACGAACGGCTTGGAACCGGACGTATTGGCGGTCTGTCGCCCGGATTACTTGGCTTTGGATGTCAAAACATCGTTCGACAAGTACAATTTATTGATGAACGCCGCAAAACATCATTATAATGATGTTAAAGAACGTCTATCAGAATCAATAAACATCGTCAAATCCATGGGCGAAAACGCGGAGATAAGAATAACGGTCGTACCTACAATAGTCGACCGCGCGGACATAGAACTGCTACGCGAAGAATTACGCGGGGTAAACAAAGTTTTCATACAACACTTCAACCCAAGTCGGCCGATGCTTAACCCAACCTACTCGTCCGTAAAACCTTACGACACGGATGAATCGGAACGTATGCGCGATACGCTCTCAAAAGCCGGAATCAGTTGCGAAATCAGGGGTTAACCGCCCTCATGACATAAGTTTGCCGTTACTGTCCGCATTGCTCCCCTATTTTGAGGTCAATCTATTGACCCCGTCCCAATCGTCCCCCGGCGGATTGTCTATATATTTTTTACACATCTCCACAAACCGCGCGGACGGCGTCGGCTTCTTTACGTTTATCTTTTTATTGTGTTCCATCAAGTCCGCTTTTTCAAACCACTCAAGCGCCTTTCTGAAATCCCGCTCGCCGTAATAGCAATTTATACCTTTGTTGTACGGCTCCAACAGACTCGCCGTCTCGCTTGTCAGTTCACCTTTTCTGTCAATCAACTCGTACACCGTTACGGGTTCCGACTTTCCTACTACCGTTATGACGTCCAATTTTCTCGTTTCAAACAAATCGCTTACCTTACTTAGGGTGTTGGGGTTTATAACCGTATCTAGGGTGTTGTTGCTGATCATCGTGTAAACGCCGTAGTTTTTGGCGGCGCTCTCCAAACGCGCGGCGAGGTTAACGGCGTCGCCCATCATCGTGTAATTCATTCTGACCTTCGATCCCATATTGCCGGTTGTGATGTCGCCGGTATTTATGCCTATGCGCATCCTCATGTCGTGGACGATTTTCGGCCATTTCTCGCCCTCGGAACGCCACTTATCGCGCAATTCAGCCAATTTTTTTTGCATATCCAACGCGGTGAGGCAGGCCTGTTCGGCGTGGTTGTCCATTTGCATTGGGGCGCCGAAAAAGGCTATTATCGCGTCGCCCTCATATTTGTCAAGCGTCCCGTAGTGTTCCAACAGGATATCCGTCATGGCGGACAGGTACTCGTTTAACAGTTCCACCAAGCGCGTGGGCGAACCCAACTTTTCGGAAAACGTGGAGAATCCCTCTATGTCGGTGAAGTAAGCCGTGCGCACCCCCTCGTCGCCGCCCAACTGCGGACGTTGCCTCTGCGTGTACATCATGTCTATGAGCTCCGGCGACAAGTACTGCTTAAATGTACTCTGCAAATATTTCCTATTCTTCTCCTCCGTCATGTAGCGGTAAACGGTAACGGCCGTAAACGTGAGCGCTATCGTTACAAGGGGACGCACCATCTCCAACCAAAGAAGCGACGCGTCAAAGAGTTGAAACGCCGCGAACGAGTAAACGAAGATCGACGCGGCGGCGAGTATTCCTCCTAAAACAGGCTTGGTAAAGAAGCCGATGAGCGCCGCGAACAAACCCACGGCAACCATAACAAGAATATCCTGCCACTCGGCAAGACGGCGCACGTAAACCCCGGTGAATATGGAATTCAAAAGCGACGCGTGTATTTCCACCGCCGGGAAAACCCGCTCGTGCGGCGCGGACTTTATATCGAACATGGCAGGCGAGGTCGAACCCACAATGAAAACGTTCCCCTCCATCGGGTAGTTCACCTTGTTCTCCATCACGTCGTAGAAGCTGAAGTACGGAAACGGCTTCGACTTAGGCCCAAAGTAGGTAACGACGTGGCGGCCGTCGCCGGAGAGCGGTATGCGGGCGGGAGCCCCAAAATCGCGCCGTGAGCCTTTGGAAACGGTTTCCAAGATCGCGTCGGCATCGCCAGAGAGCAACTCGTCCAGCGCCGGCGTACGAAGAACGGGAAGGGACGAGACCAATATGCCCTTATCGCGCTTGACCCAAAAGTCAAAGGTAACCAATTTTCTGTCTACGCCAGAGGACGTATCAATATTGAGATCGCTTGCCGCCAGCCGCGACAGCGTGCCTACATCAAGCGCGGTAAGCCACAGGGACTCGTCGTCGGAAAACACCTCCCACTCAATGTCCGAATCGCGTCTTATAGCGTACCCGCCGGATATTTCGAGCTCGTCGTCCACGGCCATTTTTATAGGATCAATTCGCGCGTTTGCGTTATTGGTACTATCATTAACATTATCATAAGCATCTTTTCCAAATAACGCCGCCGACAACGCCGCCGTCATCTTGGGCGACGCCTTCCCACCCCGAGTCTCCATGCCTACCCCGCCGTCGGCGTCTTTATAGACCGCTACGTATGACGACACCCGCCTCTTCTGCCCTTCGCCAAGCGACAAAATACCTTCCCTATCCGCCGATATTATCCTAAACTGCGCCTCCGTGAAATCGGGGTATGAGAACGATACCTTCCCTCCCCCATCCTTAAAAATCTTAAACGGCTTTCCGATATCTATGTACTTGTTCGGCTTTAGCGTAATTTCCTCGTTCGGCGTAGCGAAGAGATCGGCGGCCACCCGTACGCTCATAGGCAGATAGACGGGCGGGAACTTCGCGAAGCGGTATAGGAGCGGTATGCTCCTAACCACGGACGAGGCGTCAACCACGTTTACATGGCCTATCTGCTTCGCCGCCCGCGCGTTCTCCGGGTATATGCCGTCTATTATGGTCTTCGTGTTCCTAATGCTCGACATAAGCGAATCCGGAAACTCCACGGTCGACGCCGGATGCAACGAATTGTGCCAGTTCATATCCATGCGGTGGGCTACTTGTGAGGCGAAGTCGCGGTAGTTGCTCTCCTCGGCCATAGACAGACCCAAGGTCACACGCCCGCTCTTGGCTATGGCCTTCGCGAACCTTTCGTCGTAGTCCACGGCGGCGGCGAGGCGTTCGTTCAACCTTTCGCGGTACTTGCCGAGGGCGGCGTCGCCGCTGACGGCGTCGTCGAGGGTTTGGGCCAAACGCGAGTAGCGCTTCTCGTCTTCCCGCTCGTAAAAGAGCACATCAAAGGCGATGGACGCGGGAAAACGCGAGGATAGGGAATCCACCATTTTGGCTTGATAACCGCGATCCCAGCTCCAGTAGGATCCCATCTTCTCCATGCTACGCTCGTCTATGTCCACTATGTGTATTGCGTAATCGGGGAATTGATCGCTCCCTCCGTCCTCCGCGCCCTCCTGGTACTTGAGCTTGTAGCGCCAATCGTAGGCGACGTTTTCGAGCCTGTCGATAAAGCGCGTGGAGGAGTAGTACAAAACGACGGTCATCCCCACGGCAAAGAGCAGGCTCATCGCGAGGGTCAGCAACGTTTTTTTCATATTGCGCCCGCAATCATGATTTCTTCTGGGAAAAAATATTCTTCCGGGTTCTGTTGTTTGTCGTCGCGCCACAGCTCGTAGTGCAGATGCGGCCCGGTGGTCATGCCGGATATGCCCACCGTCCCTATCTCCTCGCCGCGCGCCACGGTCTTGCCCTTTACCGCCCGCACGGTACCTAAGTGAGCGTACACGGTCCTAAAACCGCGCCCGTGGGTGATCGTCACGCGCTTGCCCCAAACGGGGTCGGATTCCACCTGCGTCACCACCCCCACCGCGGTAGCCGCGATAGGAGCGCCCGTCTCCGCCGCGATATCGACCCCGTAGTGCATCTTGGGTTTACTCGTAAACGGGTCAATCGTCATCCCGAACTGCCTCGACACAACGGAATGCGCGGGCTGAATAGGGCGACAGACGGGAATCGTGTCAAAGAGATTGTTCCTCTCGCTACCCACCGCCGACGCGAAACCGACCACGACCTTCTCGTACTCGCTTATGTGGCGGAGCACGGCGGCCGGCGAGAGCCCAACCGCCGGCGTTTTCTGCGGGGGCTTTACCGGTTGCGGCTTGTTCGGAAGCCCTATAGACTCGAAGTTCTGTTCCTTGGCGCTCTGAAGGCGCCCCATTCGCTCCTTGAGAGCGCTCAAGTGCTTCAGCGTAAAGCCTATATTGCCGGACAGCCGGTCGTTCTGCTGCCGTAAATTGTTGCCCCGCGCCCGCTCCTGATCGGTGAGCATCATCCTGTCAAGCGGAACAAAGAATGCCGCGATACCGGCGACCACCAACAACGCCGCGGTAACGACAAGCCACAACGGCAACCGCCACAAGCGGGAACCGCCCGGCGGCATCAAATAAACGGAATGTCCTTTTCCCATCAAATCCTCGCTACTCGACTGTTTGCCCATACGCTAAACCCGACCTCACACACCGTCTTGGCCGCTCTCTTCGCCCTCAACGCCCTTGTTGCGGGCTACCCTGTGAATCTCCTTTATCTTCTCGTTGATGTCGGCGATTTCGGCGTAGAGAGCCCGAACGTTCTCTATGGCCTTGGTTATGACCAAATCGGCGCCGGCGTCGGCCTCACGCGCGTCTTGGGCCAAGTCGTAAAAACGCTCGCCGATGTCGAGGAAGTTGCGCTCGATCTTCCGCTTGGCCGACATCTCGTCGATCTTCAGTTTGCCGACCTTGGTATACTCCTCAATCTTCTCGGCGGACATCACGGCGCCGTCCTTCAAACTTTTCTTGATCTTCTCCCAAACGTTGTCCATATCCATAACCGCCCTCCTTTGTTTTTGATTTTCATTATATATACGTCAACACTTAATAATATATTATATGTACCATGGCCAATTCAACTATTGACTGTTTTTTATTGACCGCGCACTACCGCGACGCCGGAGCCAAGTTTGAAATTACGCTCTGGGGGGCGGCCGACTCCGGGGAGCGCGTGCGGATCTTCGTCGACGATTTCAGGCCGATGTTCTTCTGCCTAAGAAACACTCCGAGCGACGACACCGCCCCGGCGGCGGAGCGGCGGGCGCTGAATATGCGATCGCTAAATATGCGCGACCTCGACTGCCTCTACTTCGACACCCACGCGGCCATGACGCAAACCGCCAGATCGCTGCGAGCCAAAAACCACCCCGTCTACGAATCCGACGTCAACCCCCTGCAACGCTACCTCATGGAGCGTATGGTCAGCGCCTCAATGCGGGTCAGCGGAACACGGGAGCGGGTAGGACGCTTTACCCACTTAAAGAACCCGCGCCTGCGGGGGTGCGAATTCATACCCGATCTTAGGGTCATGTCCATATATATTGACACGGATACCAACGGCGACGACGGCGCGATAACGGAAGCGGCCTGCGTCGAAGACGGGACGGTATGCCTGTTCGTGGTCGGCGCTTCGCCCCCGCTCATTGAGCGGAGTCGAAATGAGCGGAGTCGAAATGAGCGGAGTCGAAATGAGCGGAGTCGAAATGAGCGGAGTCGAAATGAGCGGAGTCGAAATGAGCGTGCCGACATCCGTTATTGCAAAGACGAGCGCCAACTGATAACCGCTCTAATGAACCACATAACCTCTCGCGACCCCGACGTCCTAACCGGCTTAGACGTCGCCAAACGCTCACTCCGATCGCTTCAGGAGCGTTGCTTGAAACTCGGCTTGCGCTTTGACGTCGGGCGCGAGGGCGGTAGCCGCGTCTACTCCTCCGCCCGCGACTCTTGGCGGCATCGCGGTTACTCCTCGCCAAAGACCGTGTGGAACGCCCACATACCCGGGCGAGTAGTAATGAACCTTACCACCATGCTACGAGCCTACAACCGCTCCCCCGACGAATACCGCATCGACGACGTCGGCGCTTTGGCCGTGGCGTCGGAAGCGCTAAAAATATTCGACGAGGCGGAGATCCTGCCGAACGCGATAGAGCGGTCGCGCCGCACCGGACAGACGCTCGACGGTATCGGTGGGAGCGTGGCCTCCTTCGACCATCTATACCTGCCGCGCCTACATAGGGCGGGATTCGCGGCCATAGACACCGTCGACATCCGGCCGCCCACAAAACCCTTACCCGGCGGGTACGTATTGGAACCGGCGCCCGGTCTTTACGAGAACGTGCTGGTTTTCGACTTCAAGAGCCTTTATCCGTCGATAATAATGACTTTTATGATCGACCCGCTGGGATTCAAAATCGCAGGCGGCAATAGAATAGCCACGCCTATCGGAACCACATTCTCCAAAGACGTCTCAATCATGCCGGAGATAATCCGCGAACTGATGGACGCGCGGGCTATGGCCGTGCAACTCAAAAATCCCTACCTATCGCTGGCGATAAAGTTGCTGATGAACAGCTTCGCCGGCGTGCTCGGCTCTACCGGTTGCCGCTTCTTCTCCGAGGAGGTCTCACCGTCCATCACCCTAACCGGACAACATATCCTAAAAATCTCCATTGAACACATAGAAAAGACCTACGGTAAAAAAGTCATCTACGGCGACACCGACTCAATCTTCGTCAATCTTGGGGCGGGCGAGGAGATTAGCGCCGCGGAACTCGGCAAAAGAATCTCCAAAGAGACAGGGGTATGGTTGCGCGATACGCTAATGGAACAATACGGGGCCACATCGGCTTTGGAACTCAAATACGAGGAACACTTCCGCCGCTTCTTCATCCCCCCGCTACGCGGCGGCGACGTAAACCAGGGGACTAAGAAGCACTACTGCGGGGCGGTAATAAAACCCGACGGGCGGATGGAACTGACCTTCAAAGGAATGGAATCCGCTCGTAGCGACTGGACGGATTTGGCCAAGGAGTTTCAACACGAATTGTTTATGATGTTCTTCTCAAAAAAACCGCTTGAGGCCTACATAGCCGCAACGGCGGAACGGTTGCAACGCGGCGAGTTCGACGGCAAACTAATCTACAGAAAACACGTGAGAAAAGAGTTGGACGCCTACGCGTCAAACATCCCCCCACACGTTCAAGCCGCGAAAATGCTCGACACGCCGGTACCGATAGTCAAATACTACATAACCAAAAACGGCCCGCAACCCGTAGAAAAACTGTCGGCCCCAATAGACTATCAACACTACGCGGACAGCCAACTGAAACCGATAGCCGATTCCATACTTGTATGGATGGGAAGCGACTTTGACCGCGTGGTTTCGGGACAACAGGACCTCTTCTTTCCCCAAAAATTATAAAATATTATTGACCTACCGTATGAAATTATGGTATAATATATGTATAGCGGATTCATGACTTTGTACTGACCCTATACCGACACAACAATCTCTACGTAACCCGCCGGGACAAAACCCTCCCGCAGGATACGGAAAGGCCGGGTGTTATATGAATACGGAAACGTCGCCCACCGAAACTCGCCGCAACTGCGGGAAATCAATAACCCGTCCGCAAACGCTCTTAGCCGGCTCTAACGGAGGAACGCAAAAAAGGAACTACCGAAACGGCTCCGCTATCGTGGGCGTACTCGCGGCGTTGGTGTTCATCGGGATCGTGGTGGCGGCCATGCTGAAAAATACGGGGAGCCAGTCGGCGGCAAGTCGGGGGTACGGGTCATCATTTGAAATGAGCGGCACGGCCTCCAACGGGATTGTGGCCACGGAGACGTATATGCAAAGCGAAGACCCGGTCATCAGAGCCTTGGCGATTGCCAAATTGCAAGACATCGTCGATTTCAACAACGGGAAAACGACCGACCCTACCAAGCAACAACCCTTCATATTCGGCAACAACAACCAAAAAAGGGAACTCGCCAAAGGTCGGTATTTTCGTAGCAGGCTCTTGTATTTCAACGAAAATACCCTACGCGCGACGTTTGAGGTGGAGAGCGGAAAGAGCGGCAGAGGAAAGAGCATGAAGAAGGCGCGCGCCTTTTATTTGGTGGAAGTGGGAATGGAGGGAAAACCAAAGTGGTCCGGCCTCAACACGATGATGCTTGGCGCGAATAATGAATACGCCGGCGGTGATATAGTCGTTAAGGGGCACGCTACCTTTTTGGACAAATACGCTATGGCCAGCACCGGCGCCGGATTTAAATTTTTACCTGACGACAAAACCGGCGAGGGCAGCGTTTTTTTTAATAAAGAGGTTAAAATTGAGAAAAAAGCGGAATTTCAGGTACCGGTTTTTTTTAACGACAACGCCATTATAAAGAATCACGGTACGCAAACCGTATTTCATAACGGGGCCGGTTTTAACAAACACATATCAACCGACAACGATGTGTCTACCATAAAAGTCAAAGGCGACGTTTGGGTTAAGGAAGGATTTAGGACGGTTAACTACAGCAACAACCCCGGCGCCGACGGTCTCACGGGCGCGCAAGGAATAAAGACGTATTTTGAAGGCGTAGACACGGTTCCAAGCAATTTTTTTTACACCGATAAATTCCCGCTCTTGAACGCGGACGGATCTTTTAACGGTTCCCCATGTCAAACGGGAGGATACGCGGAGTGGGAATGTCAGCAATTTTCATTTAACTCTACAACGTACCCTAATATGAATTACAACGCGGCTACCAATCAAAGCAATTTCAGCACGGCGGATATTTTGGAAGGTTTAAACATGACGGCGGAAGCGGAAATCGCAAAAAACAATCCCTCCAATTCCGACGCCGTCGCGCAATCGAGGATTCAAGACGAACCCGATCTTAGTCCGACCAACATAACGAACGCCGGAAAACAATTTTTGACTCTACGCGACTTGGAACCGGATAGAGCCGGTCCCGACGGCAGTATCAGCAATCTTTCCATAACCGACGTTAATAATTGGTATACGAAATTTCCGGCATCGCAGTACCCGCAGTATTACAGCGAAGGTCATCTTTTGGTTCAAGTGAACGGTAAAATCAATTTTGCCGACCCTACCACAAATACATTTGATAATAAAATAGCCTTTGTCTTAGAAAACGGCGGTGAAATAAGCGGTAAATATTTCAATAGCAGTATCGGCGAAAACAGTAACGCGAGCACGTTGATTTACGTAGGTGAGACGGGCAGATTGAACGAGTTCGGAACATATGGGGATTTTCGCGGACTGATATACGTTGACGAAAAGAATAACAACCCGAACCAACAAAATACCTTTAAGTGGGGCCCGGACAGCCATATTGACGGCGCGGTGCTACTAAAAGGGAAAGGTCGAATAAACTGGATGGAAGGTAAAGCCACCCTTACCAAAAATGACGAGGTTTTGGCCGGTTACGCCGATTTCATCACACCCAAACCCGGTCAAAACACACAAGGCAAAACCGTGACGCTTGTACCCAACAAAAGCCGCGTGGGCCTCATCCCGTTAGGCTACTACTACAACCTAAAATAGTCCCCCTCCTCCCCGCGCCCCGACGGAACGTCACCTCCCGGCTGACGTTCCCTTTTGTCCCGCTTCGCCGACAATACCGCGCGTTGCCCCCAAATGATTTTTTGCGCCCGTTACCGTCCGTAATGTATATTATACCGATGATTACCCCCGATTTCATAATCCGCGTTCCGGCGATCCTCTTGGCGCTTACTCTCCACGAGCTGTCACACGCGGCCGTAGCCTACAAATTGGGCGACCGCACCGCGCGCGACCAGGGACGTCTGACGCTCAACCCGCTTGCCCATTTGGACCTCCTCGGCACGATAATGCTTCTTACCGGACTGTTCGGGTGGGCCAAACCCGTGCCGGTGAACCCGTACAACCTCGGCAACCCCAAGCGCGACCTCATGCTTATAAGCGTCGCCGGGCCGCTGTCGAATATCATACAGGCGCTGTGTTGCGGATTCATCATCAGGGCAATCACCGCTTTCGCGCCAACCGCCGCGGAAGTTTCAACCGTAGGATATCTGCTTACGTTCTTGTCTTGGGCGTTCATGATAAACTGCGGACTCGCCTTCTTCAACCTATTGCCGTTCTACCCGTTGGACGGGTCTAAGATACTGGCGTGGTTCCTGCCGGACAAGTACGTCGACGCCTACATGAGGGCGACACGCTACGCCATGCCGGTGATTTTCGGGCTCGTGATAATCGGGATGTTCACAAAAATCAACATTCTTTCAAAGATTTTGAACCCGGTATTCGGGCCCTTCATGTACCTTATGGAATTCGCGGCATTCGGGAATGGGTATTCGATGTGACTTAAACCAATCCCGGAATCTTGATTTCGGGTATAGGTACCCCCTCTCGATAGTATCCAATCGTCCGCCCGCCGTATCCGGACGCGTGGAAGTCCGAACCCCCGGTGGGTGTGATCCCCAGTGCCGACGCCATCTCCTTGTAGGCGTGTATCTGCTCGTCCGTAGTGTCGGGAGAATAAACCTCTATCCCCTGCAGGCCGGCTTTTTGCAACGCTATAAGCGTGTCAAATAGCTCCGAGTTCCCTATTGACATCTGACGCGGGTGGGCCAACGACACAAACGCTCCGGCGTCGCGAAGGAGATTCACCGCCTCCGCCGGTTCCAAACGGAATCTATCGACGTAGGCCAACCCCTCATGCGAAAGGTAGGCGGAAAAAGCCTCCTGAACGGATTTGACGTAACCGCCCTTGATTAGCGCGTTGGCTATGTGCGGACGGGCTACGACTTCGCCGCCGGCCTCGCTTCGCAACTGTTCGTGGCTTATGTTTATCCCAAGCTCCGCGAGCTTTTCCAAAATAAGGGCGTTGCGCCTGTCGCGACTCTCCCGCGTCTTTCGAAGCACCGCCTCCAACGGCTCGCAACAATCGTCAACGCCTATGCCGAGCAGGTGGCAATTCCCGCCACGCCACTTGGCCGAAAGCTCGATTCCCGACAAGGCCGTTATGCCGCGGCTACGCCCGTACAGCGTGAAGCGCCGCGCGCCGACCGTAGTGTCATGGTCGCAAAGGGCAATAGCCGACACGCCGTTCCCTATGGCGGCGTCTATCAGCATCTCCGGGCTCAACTGACCGTCGGACTCATTGGAGTGTACGTGAAAATCGTTGCGCAAACTCATATCCACCCCGCCGCTTTATAAACCGCCATCCCCAAGTACTCGCGTAGAGCGACCGACGACTCAAAGAGCGCCGTGGGATCGGGCAACCATCTAAGTTGCTTGCCGTTGAAAACTTTGTCCGAAAAATAACCGCTGGGAGCGGGCGTCACGGTGAAGCCGGCCTTTTCAAAAACCGCCACCGCGCGCGGGATATGGTAGGCGCTCGTCACAAGTATGATATCAAGCCCAAACCCGGCTTCCGTGAGCGCCTCGCGCGTATACACGGCGTTGTCTCTGGTACTCTGCGCCATACTCTCAAATATCACATCGGCGCTATCAACGCCAAAATGTTCGTTTAGTAGTTCAAACATACCAGCGGCCTCTGAAATTTCCCCTTTTACGCCGGTCGGCACCCCTACAACGCCGCCGGTCAGCACCATCTTAGGCGCCCACCCCTGCCTCCACACACGCATCGCGCCGAAAGCGCGTTCGGCACTCATGTTCGTCTCAACATATAGGCGCGGCGAAATTTTTCCCCTCGTAAATCCGCCCAAAAGCACCACGGCCGACGCCGGGCCGTACTCGCGTCGCGGTTCATAGCGCCCCTCAAGTCCACGCATAAGAAAATGCGCGGTAATCGGCAGGCTAAACACGAGAAGCGCGACAAATCCGCCTACGAAAAACACAGCCGACAGCCTCGCCTTGCGCCAAACAAACCTAAATAGGAACCCGCACGCCCAAAATATAAGCGTCAATCCCACCGGATTCAGCAACGTCACAAGCAACTTTGAAAGCGTCACGCGCATCCGTACTCTCTCCTATACTCGGATATCCGTCCCGCCGTCGCGTCATCAAGCGCAACGACCCCGTCTATCTCCCTATCGCGCAAATATTCCACTATTTCGTCAAGGTTCACGATTGAAAAGGCCGCGATTCCAAACTCCTCCCTCAGCTCCGCAAGAGCGCTCTTGTCGCCGAGTCCGCGCTCCATGCGGTCAACGGAAACCACAAGTCCGACAACGCTTGCGCCCGCGCAACTCTTTACGAGCGGCACCGACTCGCGCACGGAGGTACCGGCCGTGACTACGTCCTCTATTATCACCACCCGATCCCCCGCGCTAAGCTTGTGCCCCACAATCACCCCGCCCTCCCCGTGATCCTTTGCCTCCTTGCGGTTGAAGCAGAACGACACGTCTTGCGAGTAATGGACGCTCAACGCCATGGATGCGGCGGCGGCGAGCGGTATCCCCTTGTAGGCCGGACCGAAAAGAACGTTAAAGTCGTCGCGTAAATTTTGGCGCAACGCCTCTGCGTAGTAGCGTCCGAGAAGCGCAAGTCGTGAACCGGTGTTGTAGTTGCCGGTATTGATGAAGAACGGCGTACGACGGCCGCTTTTGGTAACAAAGTCGCCGAATGTCAGGGCCTTGGAGCGCACCATGAACTCCATAAAGTCTTTTTTGTACTGTTCCATTGTTTTTTAATCCTATAATTTTCTTTATTAATCCCTATAAAACCCAAATTCAAACGTCTTTTTGCATTGGTTTTGCTTGATATTTCGAAATTAAACGTTGATTTTAATCATATCGGTAATATCATTAATAAATAATATAAAAATCACCGTTCATATATTTTTTTCAACATCAGAATCGACAATCAATCCATCATACGAAAATTCCATCCAAGCGTCCAATTTTTTTCCGTCAATCTCATAGTCAATATCGTGCGTCATGTGTATGAAGTAGCAACGCTTGGGGGATAAGCGTCTGGCTAATTCCATGCTTTGGGACAACAGCATGTGCGTCGGGTGTTCCCGCTCGTCCCTTAGGCAGTTCAGTATCAACACGTCTAAACCTTTGAGCAACGCTTCGCTCCGAGGAGCTATGCGTTTCACGTCGGGCAAATATCCTATATCGTCTATCCTTAGGCCAAGGCACTCTTTTAGTATGCCGTGTTCTACGGGTACGGGCGTTACTTTGAAACCTACTATATCGCGCGTACCCGTAAGCTCAATCATCTTCAAACGCGGTACCCCTTTGCCGCGACCTATCCTCGCCTCAAACATATAGGGGAAGGCTTGTTGTACGGTGTTCAGCGTTTCGCTTGAGCCGTAGGCCTCCACGGGCTCCTCCGCCGCGTCGGTGTAAGAGCGAATGTCCGGAAGACCGCCGAAGTGGTCTATGTGACCGTGAGAGAGCGCCACGGCGTCGATACGGCGTATGCCGGTACGCAACGCCTGTTGGCGAAAGTCGGCGGAGACGTCCGCTATCAACGTCTTTCCGTCCTTTTCGAGCAAAACCGACGTCCGCGTTCGATTGTGGCGCGGGTCGGTCAGCGCTTTACGGCACACACCCTTGGGGCACTTGGCGTAACCCGTCATCATGCAGTCGATAGGCGGCACCCCGTGCGACGTACCGGTACCCAAAAACGTTATTTTCATATCAATGCCCGGATGGTTTTTGTGTATAATATAATTAATGGCGGGGAATAAGATGGTCCGACTTTGATTTTAACCTCAACATACAAAGCAACCCCACCCCTGTAATCACGGCATACTGCACGGCGTGGTACACCACTATGACCGCCCGCGCTTTGGGCGTCGGGCAACCGGTTATCGTCATCCCCTGCAACAGCACGGCATGCAACGTCCCCACGCTTCCGGGTGCCAGCGGGATGGCGGCGCCGAAGGCGGCAAAAGCTTGGGCGAACAGGCTGTTCATAAAACCGGACGGCGTAACGTCGGATACCAATATGAAGAGCATGGAGGAGTAGCAAAGAGCCGTCGCGTAAGTCAACGCCGCCACGTAGGCGACCTTGCCGCGCGACGCCGCCCAATCTAAGTTTGACTCAATCTCCGCGCCGATTTTTCGCGCCGCCGCGTTAATCTTTGACGGCAGGCATCTCCCTATCCGCGCGGCCGCGCCCCTAAATATCCGCGGCAACAACGCGTACAGCGAAAACAACCCGGCCAACGCGGTAAAACCGACGACGGACAACCATATTACAACGATCATTACCGGATGTACGCTACGCAACTTAACCAAGATCTCCGGCGACAGCGCGGGCGGAATGAATAGAAACGACAAGTAGGCCGCAATATCTATCGTATGCTCCACAAGGAGCGCCCCAACGCAAACGGCAATGGGAAAACCGTTGCGCTTCCAAAGGAGGGCGACCCGCGCCGCCTCCCCCGCGCGTATAGGCAAGACGTTGTTTAGCATCGCCATGACCATAGTGACGGAAAAGAGCCCGCCCTTGTGCGGAACCGGACGAACGGCCGTAGCCTCAAGCGCGGCGGCGACAACGCCGAGCGAAGGCAGGGTGTCCGGCAGAATCACACGCAAACGCAAAGCCCTAAACCACATGGAAAGCAACGTCAATCCGGCGCAAGCGAAAACGGCTATCGGGTTTGAACGGGAAATCTCCCCGACAAGCGCCCGATAAACCGACTCCTCGCCCCCGTCGCCCGACCCGCGAAAAAACACGTACAACCCAAGCGCCGTCAACAACAACCCGATAGCGTATTTTAATATTTTCATTATAGCGGTTCTAAATCCGGCTTGTTGATCACTAACCCGGAGTACAGTTTGGGGTAAAAATTGGTCGACTTCTGCGGCATACGCTCACCGCCCCTCACCGTATCGCTCACAACGCCTATTGAAACCGGCCTTATGAAAAAGCCTCCGTAATAATAACCCTTCTCGGCGGCGGCGAGCCTCTCCGCGCCCGCGACGGCGTCGTTCACGTAGTGCACTATGTCGTGCAAAACACGACCGTCAAGCGGCAACGACAGTATGCCGTTTATGATTACGCAGTTTATCTTGGAAACGTCGAGACGCTTCCATTTGTCGGACTGTTCGGGCATTACCCCCGCCAAATACGTCTCCCCGCCGTCGTTAAGCCGCAAGTCGTAAATATCTCCCGAAGCGCAATCCCAATAGACCATTTCCGCCGATCCCCGCGCCGATAGGGCCTTGTATACCCCGTCCGCGGAGGCTTTGTCTATACGCTTCACGTCGAAATACTTGGCCAACTCATCCAACATATTGCCAACGCTAACACCCTGATCCGTTCTCCTGACCAAACGGTGGAACGGACGGATGATGAGCCCCGGATCGGCCATCGACACAAGCGTCATCATAACGTGCGAAAAGGCCTCGTTCCCTTTGTCTCTATAAAAGCGCAGCGCCGTCTCATAGCGGTGGTGGCCGTCGGCTATCAATATACTGCGGGTACTCATCATCCCCTTAGTCAAATTAATGAGGCCGACGTCGGAGCATACGTAAAGCGAGTGCGCGACATCGTTCTCGTCAACGAAACTACCGGCAAGCGGCGACGACGACATGATTGAGCGAATCAACTTGTATAACTCCCCGTCGTCGTCGGCGGCAAGCCCGAATATCTGCCCGGTGTTCGCGAGCGTAGTCTCCATAAGCTCGTAGCGATCCTGCTTGGGGCCGGATAGCGTATATTCGTGGGGCAGGACAATCCCCTCGTCAAAATCAACCAATTTAACAAGGGCGCAAACGCCTATGCGCTCGCGGGCGACCGGTCTCCCGTCATCCCCCGGCGCGCTGAATTGTTGTCTGTAGATATAGACGGAGTCGGCCTCATCGCGCTTTATGACGGAGGCGCCGATCCAGTCGCTTAAAAACTTTCCGGCCCTAACGTGCCTGTCCTTGTTGACGGTATCCGCCGCCTCGCGCTTGTTCTGCGTAATTCTAACGACGTTGTTCGGGTGTTTGCCGTACAGCGCGTCCACCATAGCGTCGTCGAGCATATCGTAGGGCGGCGCGCAATACGCGCCCAAGTCGTCCGGCTTGCCAAGGCTGAACCGATAACCGCGAAACGCTTTGATCTCTGCCATTTTCGTCCCTTTCTTTCTGATTAATTCAGATGTTTTTCGGCTTGATAATCATTACTACTTAATAGGTATTTATTTTTGTCGGTCGAGATGCGCAATCATCCCATAAACAGCGACGTCTGCGTCGCGATGATTTTCCCGCAAAAGGACCTTCTATGTATATCGCAAAGTCCGTACCGCCGTATCATCTCCACGTGACGTTTCGTTCCGTATCCCTTGTGTTTCGCGAAATCGTACTGTGGGTAGCGTTCGTGGTACCCGTCCATCATTCTATCCCGCGTGACCTTCGCGATTATGGAGGCGGCGGCTATGGAGGCGCTCTTCGCGTCGCCGCCCACTATCGTTCTTTGCCGTTCGCGTGGAACACCGGTTATGTATTGATTTCCGTCTACCAAGAGTACGTCGTACAAACCGCCGATTGCCTCAAGTGCGCGTCTCATCGCCAAAAAAGTCGCCCGCAGTATGTTGATCTCGTCTATCTCCTCTTGGTCGGCGACGCCAACGCCGTAGGTTTTGGCCGTATTGATTATCGCGTCAAAGAGTCGCTCTCGTTTGGAAACCGTCAGTTTTTTTGAGTCGTTCACCCCGTCTATCGGGCTGTCATGCAAGTCTAACATTACGACGGCGGCCACTACCGGACCGGCAAGAGGGCCGCGGCCGGCCTCGTCTATACCGGCCAAACGTATCGCGTCAACCCCTCCCGATTCGGTTGATAGTTTTACATCGTATTGATACAAGTCGTTCATGGTTAAAGTCACATATTAACAAAAAAGGGGGGACGAAAAAACGTCCCCCCTTTTTATGCGGTCGGTCGGACTCGAACCGACACAGGCGTACGCCCACTACCCCCTCAAAGTAGCGTGTCTACCAGTTCCACCACGACCGCGAATCGTTTATTTACTGTTATCAACGTCTACTCCGCCGGCGTACCGCCGTCGGCGCCCGGCGCCCCGGCATCGTCGGTAATATCTCCGGTTCCAAAGGCCGAAACCGGCATCGGAGTAACCGTTTGCGCCTTCTCCGCCCGTTTCTGCAACCCGCTCTTAGCGGCCCCGCCGCCCGGCGCGAAGAGCGTCATCAGAACGCAAAGCACCAAAAACACGGAACCGAATATGTACGTGCCCTTGGTGAGCACGTTAGCCGTATCCTGCGTACCCAAAAAGTTGTTGGCCCCGCTCAAGCCGCCGATAGCGCCGGATATCCCGCCGCCCTTATCGGACTGAATGAGGATGAGCAGGCAGAGGAACACGCACACCAACAGAAATAAAACCAACAAAATCGCGAAAAACATGGTATTTTTCCTACCTATTCTTTTTTATTTATGGATCACAATCATACCCCAATTACCGCCTTGACATCCCGTAGGGGTTGAAAATTTTCAACCCCTACATAACATCAATACCTATTTAGGTTGAACGATCCCCGCAAAGTCGCCGGCTTTGAGCGCCGCGCCGCCTATGAGCCCGCCGTCTATGTCGCTTTGGGCTAAAAGTTCCTTGGCGTTGTCAGGCTTCATACTCCCGCCGTATTGGATGCGCATACCGTCGGAGACTTCCTTGCCGTAGAGTTCCGTCAGTATCTTCCTTATAAATATATGTACCTCGTTCGCCTGCTGCGGGGTAGCCGTTTTGCCGGTGCCTATGGCCCATACCGGCTCGTAGGCGATGGTGCACTTGGCGGCGTCGGCGGCGCCGATATCCTTGAACGCTTTACGCGTTTGGATTTCTATAACGGCTTCCGTTATGGCTTCCTCGCGTTCCCGCAAGGTCTCGCCCACGCATACAATGGGGAGCAGACCGTCGGCCAAAGCCGCCTTAGTCTTCTTGTTGACCGTTTCATCGGTTTCGCCGAAGTACTGGCGCTGTTCGGAGTGGCCGATGATAACGTAGGTTGCCCCAACGGACTTGAGCATGGCGCAACTCACCTTTCCGGTGAACGCGCCCTTGGCCTCCCA
>LIUJ01000084.1:19588-19966 GCA_001462255.1 Fibrobacteria bacterium GUT77
GGCTACGGCCTCGTCGAGGGTGGTATTCATCTTCCAATTACCGGCGATAAATTTTTTTCTGGCCATTTTTGGGTTCTCCGAAAGGGTTTTGTTTTGTATAAGATAATATATGGAAAGGGATGGTGTCAAGAGGTTATGTTAATTTTTTTTATAAACATCCGCGCGTCAAACGGTAGGGGCGGTTTTCAGCCAACCCCTACAACGTCAACATCAACGGCGGAAAGCACGAAACCCACCCTCCAAATGTCATTCGTCCAGGTAGGTGTCTTCCTGACCGTCGGCCGCGTACTCGTCCAGGTTCTCCGAACGGCTCAGTTCAATCTCGAAAGCGTCAAGCACCTTGTCCTCGATCAACTTTCGCGTTTCGTTGTTGATGGG
>LIUJ01000085.1:0-1746 GCA_001462255.1 Fibrobacteria bacterium GUT77
CGGCGAAGCCAATCTCGATGGTTAAGTCGGGTAAAGTCGGTTTACACAGACATTGGGATAGTCTCAAAAAAACGGTGTACGGATGAATACGATAACACACTGGGTAAGAAAATTAGGCGCGTCGTGCTTCTTTATCGGCTACTTCCCGTTCGCGTCGGGTACCGTGGGTTCGGCTATTACGATAGCCGTTCTGTTCTTCGCTAAAGACAAATTGTCTTTTATACTCGGCTCGGAGAATGTGCTGAACTACTGGTGGGCGATGGTGACGCTCACGGCCGTCAGTTTTTTTCTGACGGACAAGGGGAAAGAAATTTTCGGGCGGGACGACCCAAAGCAGACGATATTCGACGAGGTGGTAGGGCAGTTCGTCACGTTTTTTATGATTCCGATAAACATACGCACGCTCGCGTTAGGCTTTGTACTTTTCCGTTTCTACGACATCGTAAAGCCTTATCCCGTATACCGTTTCGAGGAGCTTGACGGCGGAATAGGCGTTACGATGGACGACGTGGCGGCCGGGGTGCTGGCGAACGTTACGCTGATGTTTTCGATATGGGCGTATAAGTGGATAATGGTCTTTTTGACGTAGCATAGAGAGAAACGTTATGGAACCGCAAATAGAGCGTTTGTCCGAACTCCTGAAAAATCAACACCTTACCCTTGCTGTAGCTGAATCTTGCACCGGCGGATTGTTGGGCGGTTGCGTTACCTCCGCCGCGGGTTCTTCCTCGTACTTTCGAGGCGGTGTAATAGCTTATGACAACGCGATTAAGCGTGACATTCTCGGCGTACCGGCGGATATGTTGGAGCGTTGCGGCGCCGTGAGCGCGTTTGTAGTGGAAGCAATGGCTTACGGCGTGTCGAAGCTCTTTGGGAGCGACTGCGCGATGAGTGTTTCGGGGATAGCGGGCCCCGGAGGCGGCACGGCGGAGAAGCCGGTGGGGCTCGTCTTCGTTGGCGCGTTTTACCGCGGGGAGGCGCGAAGCCGCCGGTTTGTCTTCGACGGCGATAGGGTGGCGGTCAGGAATCAGAGCGTCGCGGCGGCTATTGAGGTTTTGGCGGAGGCGTTGGAGGAATTATGGGGAAAGAAACCATAGTATCGGCATTGTTTGGACTTGAAGTTAAAAGACGACAGCAATTTGGACATACTAATCCGATGGTTGTCTAATGTTGTTTTTATCGGGTACTCCCCGTCTGCCACTATTGCCCATCGCTACCGTGGCCTATGCGCATTTTTATCTCCTGTTAACTTTTTAATTACACAAACCTCAACATACACGCGGGACAAACGCTTTCGCGTTTGCCCCGCGTCGATTACCTAACAAAGACCAATTAAAAGAAGTTCGGAACGTATTTTCTCATCGCGACGGTATCGGTTCCAACCACACCATGCGAGAAAACACCCGTCGAGTCCACATAATTTGTTTCTATTCCGGTCCCCGACGAGATTTTTCCTATCTTAGCAGCCGCTGTACCCTGAAATCCCTTAATCTTATTGCCGTCACGATTAAATCCATAATTAAACCACTTGCTTTTAAGAGCGGTAGTATCAAATATAATTCTGTCCGGGGAATTAATCGAATCCACCGGCATTTCCGCCGTCGCCGTCAAGTACGCCGACTCAAACGACGCCAAAATCCGCGGCGCCTCCGCTACCTTTGCCTTGTCGGAAGCTTCCGAGAACCGAGGAATCGCCAACGAAGCCAACACTCCGATGATCACGATAACGACCATCAGCTCGATAAG
>LIUJ01000085.1:1849-5842 GCA_001462255.1 Fibrobacteria bacterium GUT77
CGATAAGGGTGAACCCCTGCTTTTGAATGAAACGGGACATCTTGAACCTCCTTTAAAATGGTTAAAAAAACGGTTATTGTTTGTTTTTGTAAATCAACACAAATAAATACGCGTAAACACAAGTACGCCCTGCGGGTAAGCGCGGCGGCGACCGTATTATTTTGGCTATGGGGAGAACCCGGACTTTTTGAAGAGATGGTACATCTTGAACCTCCTATAAAATGGTTAAGGCAAAAAGCGTAAAGCGCGAACGCAAACTTTTATTACATGGTAATGCATGGTTACTACAATTATTAAACCGTCCAAAAACGAGTATAAACTAACTTCCTCAAATCTGTATAAAAGGATTTTCTTCGTCGAGATTGCTTCGTCGCTTCGCTCCTCGCAATGACAACTAAGCTATGCTCGCAATTACGGCGGTGATCCCGTCCGCCAAGCGCCCCCCAACTCGCTCATTCGCGAGTACGAGCGATTATGGTCCGCGTAGCGGGGCGCGTCGGCGCCGAAAAGGGGCGGCGTCGTCGGCTGGGCGCAGTTTGGCGTGGCGGAGATGTTTTTTCCGGCTGTTTCGGCGTACATTTTTTTGTTTTCGTCCTTATTTTGCGATTTTGGGCCTCGAGTGGGGTCAAAAACCGCGTTTTCTAGCTTATTTGGGGGCTATTTTGCCCTTTTTGTGTGTTTTGTGGGGTTGAAACCCGCGTTTTTGCGGCCAGAAATCAATCCCTATAAGTTCATTTTACCATGAATTTTGCGGTTGGTCAAGGTTTTTTTACTAAAAAAGTAAAATTTTTTTGGGGGTGGGTCGGATTTAGGCGGTTGTTCATTGGCGTGGGTGTGGGTGTAAAAAAAGACGCGGGGCAATGAGGCTCCGCGTCGTTTGTCACGGTTGTTTGGTCGTCGTTACCAGTTGCAACCGCCGCCGGACGGGTTGGCCGCGGTGGTTAAGAAGTTTGGAACGTATTTTTTGGCGTCGGCATAGGTCGAAGCCGGTGTTCCCGATTTCCAGCCGTGCAAGAAAATATTGGCGTAGCTGGAGTCGCACGTTGCGATTACGGTGCCGGATCCGAGTTTTCCGATTTTATTCTTGGTTGCCGCCGCGAAGCCCTGAACCCTATTGGTTCCCATCTTGGAATTATAGTTGAACCACCTGCTGGTAAGGGCGCTGGTATCGAATATGACGTCGCCCATGCTCCCGATGGAGTCTCCCAGCTCCGCTTTGGCCGTTAGATAGGCCGACTCAAACGACGCCAAAATCCGCGGCGCCTCCGCCACTTTCGCCTTATCGGACGCTTCCGAGAACCTCGGAATCGCCAAAGACGCCAACACTCCGATGATCACAATAACGACCATCAGCTCGATAAGGGTGAACCCCTGCTTTTTGGAAAAAAGGAACATCATAAACCTCCCTTTTAAGGTTTAGTGTTAGTAAAGAAGGTAAATTGTTGCCGGCCGTCGTCCGTTTTGCGGTCTCGCTACCGCAACGGTCTTTTGCCGTGGCGCATCCCCGTTTCATTCGGCTCGCGAATCCGAACGTTGCGGGGTTGTCGCCGTTGTTTGAATCGGCTTTGGGGTTGTTTGGGCCCGGTTAGCCTGTTCAATTTTAATTTTATCATGGATTTTGCGGTCGGTCAAGGTATTTTTTACGAAAAAATAAAATTTTTGGGTGTGGGGACAGTTTAGGATGTGTCCGGTTTTGTGGTGAATTTGCGTATATATAAGAAATATTGTAACAATTTCCATCATCGAAAGGTATATTATATGATTGGCGGCGAGGATGTATGGCCGGTTGCCGCGGTCTAAACGGGTGAGTTTTTCGCCAAAATGGGTTTGATAACGTCAAAATGAGCAAAGGGGGAGCGGTAAAGTGCGAACCAAAAGGTCAGTTTCGCGAGTAGTTGTCGGGAGGATCCCGTTATCTCTGAGGATTATCGCCGTGTCGGTTCTTGCGGTGGTTGCTTTTGCCGGTTTCGCCGCGGTCTTCGCGGAGGAGGGTTCCGTTTGTACGGTGAAGGGGGTTATGGGCACCGTGAAGGTCTTTAGCGCCAAGGAGCGTAAGGCCGACCGGGGCAACGTTGCCACGTGGCCGGTTGCGCGGCTCAACATGACGTTGCGGGAGAGCGACATGGTCGCGACCTTGGCGGAGTCTGAGGTGCGAATTGAAACGCCCAACGGGAGCGAGGTTAGGCTCAGGGAGAACACCGTTGTGGAGGTTGCCGCGATTGCGGGCGGTGCGGGGACGACGAAGCTAAAGGTGAACGACGGGAGCGTCGTCGCCAACGTCAAGAAGATGACCGGTAGCGGCGGCTCTTTTGAGTTGGAAACGCCGACATCGCTCGCGGCCATCCGCGGGACGACGGTGGAGCTGGATTCCCGAAAAGGGGTGGGGACTACGGTAAAGACGTTTGACGGCACGGTGCAGGTTGCGCCTGCCGGGAGCAAGAATTACACGCCGGTCGGTCACTATAGCATGACGGAGGTCGCACCGGGGCAGAAGAGCGCCAAGGCGCGGGCGGTTCCCGGTTTCTACAAGCAGAAGACCACGAAGTTGTTGAGCGAGGAGGAGACGGCGGCGCTCACCGGGTTTCGCAGGGTGATTCTCACGATGGCCGAGCTTGAGGATGTAAGAGCCCGGCTTGAGGGCGACGGCATAGCCTGCGGCGTGGGTGTGGGGGAGGCTACCGACGAGATGACGGCGCGCAAGGTGTCGTCGGACGCGGCGCGGACGGAGTTGGCCAAGGCCATGAGTACGCAGGTGCAGAGGATAAGCGAGTCTTACGCCCAAAACGTGAATAAAGAGGCAAAGAAAATTTGGGAAGAGGGGGTGAGGCAGATAACGGACGTTAGCGTGCGTGGGTCGTCGGTGCACACTACGGTCACGCAGTTAAATCCGGAAAAAAAGGTGTTTAAAGTATACTCGCTTATGATAATGCAACCGTGGCGTACGAAGGGGTTGTTCGCGAATGTTATGGACAAGATGGGGAAAGAGGAGGCGGAGCTTAGGGTTAAGAAAGACGATATGATGAACAAGATGGACGGGGCGATTCGGGCTTACAATACTAAGTACCATGACAGGTAACGGCGGGGCCGTTTTGGGGAGATAAAATCATTAACGGGTGCCTCTGAAGAGTCTGTTTTTTAGAGGTACCCCTAATATTTTGGGGGAGGAGTCATTATATAATGAATGGTATTGCCTCATCTATCGCGACCATGTGGGCGGGTGACGACATTCTTGTTCGGGGTGTTTTTATCCCCGCTTATACCATAAAATTGGCGCTTTTGTTGCTCGTCGCGTTTGTCGTGCACGAGATAATCGTCAGGCTTTTTGTTCCGGTGCTACAAAATATTAGCAAGAGAACGTCCACGCAGTTGGACGACATAATTTTCAACAGGCATCTTATCCACCGCGCCGCGCATTTGATTCCGGCGCTTATAATTTACTCCTACCTGCCGCGAATTTTGGCGCCGGAGTCGGAGATATACGGGTTGCTCCATAAGGCGGTGGACCTATACTTCGTGCTTGTCGGTTTAGCGGTGTTCGACGCGTTTCTTAGCGCGGTTCGCGATGTCTACGAGATGCACAACAAGTCTGGTAAGGTCAGCATCAACGGGGTGATACAGGCGCTTAAGATAATAGGCGCGTTTGTCGCCGTCATTTTTGCGATTAGCCTGCTGGCCGGGAAGAGTCCGCTCTACTTTGTCTCCGGCCTCGGCGCGTTTACGGCCGTTCTGATGTTGATATTCAAAGACCCATTGCTTGGACTTGTGGCCGGGGTGCAGTTGTCTACAATGGATCTTATCCGCAAGGGAGATTGGATTGAGATTTCCAAGCACGGGGCGGACGGGGAGGTAATCGACATATCGCTCACTACGATTCGGGTGCAAAATTGGGATAAGACCATCGTTTCCATACCGGCCTACGAGTTCGTTTCATCCTCGTTTAAGAATTGGCGCGGTATGAGCGAAAGCGGCGGCAGGCGCATAAAGCGTTCCATG
>LIUJ01000085.1:5969-16045 GCA_001462255.1 Fibrobacteria bacterium GUT77
CATAAAGCGTTCCATGCGTTTCAAAATAAGCACCGTCCACTTCCTTTCGGACGGTGAGATTGAGCGGTTGCGTAAGATAAAACTGTTGGCGCCGTACATGGATAAAAAATTAGCGGAGATAGACAAGACTAATGCGGAGGAGTTCTCCGGTTGTGACATGTCGCTCTTGGCGAACGGGCGGCGATTGACGAATATCGGTATGTTTAGGGCGTATTGCAACGCCTATTTGCACAAGCATTCGGGGATAAATCAGAGCATGACGATAATCGTGAGGCATTTGGAACCTACGGAGGTCGGTTTGCCGTTGGAGCTCTATATGTTCACGAGCGACACGCGTTGGGAGGAGTACGAGAACGTGCAGGCGGACATATTCGACCACCTGCTTTCGCTTGTTCCCGAATTTGGGTTGGAGATATATCAGAGGTAAACGGTATCAATCCGACGCGTTGGACGCGCTGTATTCGTATAATTGCTCTTTTGAGTGGATATCGCCGTATAGGAGGTTTACCTCTTTTTGTGTCGGGTTGCGGTATCGTGGTATTTGGGACAATTCGGCAGGCGACACGCCCGACATTAGCGCCTCGGAGTATTCCGGGGTGTAGAAATCGTCCATGGATTTGTAGAGCGGTTCTCTGTTGAAGCGTAGCGACAGTAGCGACGCAATGCGTTCGCTTGTCAGCGGTTTGTCTAACGCTTCGGCGCGATTTCGCTCCGTTTTGGCGGTTTGTTTGGGAAAAAACTCCGCAGCGTATTCGCGTTTCATAATGTTACCTCACCCGTCCCCCGATAGAGATGCCTTTTTTATCCGGGTGGTTTGTTGTGATTTCAAAATTTCCGGCGACGGATTCTTTTCCGGTGCCCGGAGAGTTTATGTCCAATTTGTAGCTTTTGAGGCCGTCGTCCCGCGGAGTGTCGGTGGGGGCGAAGGAGTATTGTACTTTGATGGGGGCGTCCGTCGCCCATCCCGGGACGTTTTGGCCGCCCTGGGGTTTGAAGACGATATCGCTTATTTTTAGGTCTTTCTTGGCGGAGGAGAGGGTGAGCGTAAGTTTGGTCGCCTCCTCGAAGTTCAGGTAGGTTTCGGATATTTCTATCGGCGCCGTGACGTTGAACTCGATCATCAGGTGTAGGGTGGGGTTGTTGGCGGCGTTTGAGTTGACGGTTACGCCCCTGCTGTTTTGGCCGGTGCGGAATCCCTTTAGGTTGACCTCCGGTTTGATGAGGCCGCTTTTGCCGGGGGCGATAATAGAGTCGTATGAGACGACGGTACATCCGCAACCCGGGCGCACGCTCAATATTTTGAGCGGTTCGTTGCCGGTGTTCGTCAGTTTGAATTGGGCCTTGAGTACGGATCCCTCGGCGGCCTTTCCGCCGTCGAAGGTCATTTTGTCGACTTTGACCTCCGGTGCCGCGACGGCGGCGGCCGCCCCCGCGGTTATGAGCAACGCGGATAGGATTTTGCGGATAGGTGTCATTTGTTACCCTTTCGTGTATGTTGATCGGCGGAAAGGCGCCGCAGTTATTTGGCCGCTTCCGGCGTTTTTAGCGATATTTCCATAGCAAACTCGCCCAGCGCCGATAGGATCGGCACCACGATGGTGGGAACGCCGCTGATGGACGCCACCGTGTGGTTCTTGCCGACCACGACTTTGGGTAGCGAAATGGAGAGGTTGTAGTTCGTCAGGTATTGTTTGGAGTTGCCGGCTACTATGTTGACGAGTTCGCCGATTCCGTCGGTTACCTCGTCGCCCATGGTCGTCACCTGCATACCGAGGAGGGCGCTGACCACCTTGAACGCCACGTCCTGCGGGAAGCTAAGACAGATGGACCCCGCCGCCTCGCCGGTCAGTCCGATGACGCCGGTCACGTCGTAGCTGTGCATTGAGCTGTCCTTCAGAGACAACTTGCCTGCCTTGCCGTCAATGTTGAGCATCTTTTTGAGCGTCTCTATTGTTGACGTCACAAAAGGATTAACGTACGACACGTCCATATCGCGACCCCCAAGGTTTTGTATTTTATGTACGGACGATTTACCGGTGCAACGGTGCATCAGTGTAATTCAATAATATATATTATGGGTAGCCAAATATGCAAATTTTTTTATTTTCTTAAAAAATTAGGGGCGGATGTCGATTTTTGTGAAAAATCGGATACGCTAACGTATAATTAATGTATATTATTGTATGTTGCGTGCGCGTACGTGATCCGTTGCCCCGCAAACCGATGGCCCAAGGAGGCCGGATTATGGGTGGAAACACGCAATTAAGGCCTATAATTGCGACGACGGCCGTAGCGGTGGCCGCCGCCCGACCGGATCGTCTCCAAGCGCGAGGCCGAGCTTGCGGTCGGTCGCGGCGGAGACGGCCGATTTCGCCGTCGTAAGCGGCTGGGGACGTAAAACGGAAGGAGGGTAGTCGGACCGTCGCTCCCCCCCTAAATCGGATTTTACATCGTTTGGGTATAATATAATACCCGTACTTACGGCGACTCCAAGAGGCGGGACAATGTTGTCGGCGGCGATTCATATTAAGCGCCGAGCGGGCCTATTATTGTTATAGATATTCGGGATTAATTGGCGACTATGTTAGTATGACATAGTAACTACAAAAAACCTGATTTAAGGAGACTCAAAACATGGGAGGTAGCATGCGTGACGACGCCAAAAAAAACGAACTGCGCCCGATTTTGTTGGAGCACAATGTTTTTATAGTTTGGAAATCCGAATACAATTTGGGCATACCTATTATCGACGAGCATCATAGGGGCATAGTCACCACCATCAACACGCTGTATTTCGGAATGCAGTACAATTACGCCAGGGAGATGCTCGCCCCGGTAATCGACATGATGAACGATTACACGCGCATACACTTCCACATAGAGGAGGCCGTTCTTGAGAAGGTCAAATTTCCCGGCTTGGAGAAACACCGTGACCTGCACAACGATTTGACGGTTAAACTGCACGAAGCCGGAAGGAACAGCACGTTGGACAAGGATCCCCACCAGTTCATGGATTTTCTGAAAAATTGGTGGATCAACCATATCTGCCACGAAGACCTGATATTTCGTGATTATCTTGTTTCGTTGGGTAAGAAATAGAACGGATGAGGCGTTAAACGGGAGTACGGGGGGTTGGGTTTTTTAGGCGTTTCACGCGAAACGATTCAGAAAATCCACAATTTTGCTTTCCAAAAATCCCCTCAAATACTCCGCCGGATCGCTCCATTTCTTTTGGCGTAACCCGAAAAAGAAGCTTGAGCACAACGAGTCTTTAACCGTCATGGCGTATTCTTTATCAAAATCTTTGCTTGGCGGGATTTCCGATAGCTTGCGAGCGCGGGTAAACTCCGACACGTACTCCGTGAATTTTGAGATTTTGGCTTCTACGCTTTCCACCATTCCCCTATATTCCGGAAATCGGGATAAAAAATCTTCCGATTGCCCGTCTCGTATCAGTAGAAATATTCTCTTATCGGAAATGTTGCTGATGATATGGTGCGTGGCCACGTACGCCGGACTTTTAATTTTTACACGATTGTAATGTTTGTCTACGGCGACGTACCCTTCCTCGTTGTACGGCAAATTTGAAACGGATTCGACGCACTCTTTTAACGTAGCGAAACCGTATTTGGGGGGTTTTTGAATTCCGATATCCGTTTCAACCTCTTTTAAGGAGTTGTTGTCGCGCGTTCCGATATGGTATATTTCTATTTTGGAATGCGGGACCACGACCCGATTATACGGGGAGCATAACTCGAACATATACGTGTATCCCGGCAATATATTGGTTTTGTTGAGAATGTCGGGGTTGTTCGCCGCTTCGCCCGCAATAGCGACGGCTTTCCAAAAAAGCTCCTCGAAATTGGAAATGCAAGCGTCCCCGCGCTCACCGGCCCCCAATTTATTAACCGAGGCGTCGGCGGCGAAAATGCAGTTATTGGTTGCGACCAAAATTTTTCTGCCGTCCAAATAACGGCGCCCTTTTTCCGAATACGCGATCTTAATCAGGCTACCGTCGATTTTTTTTTGAATCGCAACGCTTCCCCAGTCGATTTTGGCCGCGTGCGGATCGGAATAATTGAAAAACTTATCGAACCCATAGCACGCGATTTCAAAGGTTTCGGCGTCGACTATCAGGCCGCGGCACTCTCGGCAAATCGTCTCGTTGAAATCCGTGTGCGGGGTATACGACAATATTATAAGCCCGCTTTCCTCCTTAATTGTAAGATTGTACGGAGGGGCCTCCAATTCCGATTTCCAGTTTTCGCGGTTTTTAATGTATTCTATCGTTTTAAGCATTTCGCGCTTCCGTTAAAGCCGTATTTATAGGATTGTTTTGACATAATTTATAATATAATAATATATGGATGTCTCCGGTGTCAATGGTTTGGTAAAATATAGTTGACGTCCGTTGCCGTGATTTGAACGGTCGACGGTTTGTTGCTGTTTAATCTAAACTATCCGACATACGCTATCCATAATTTTTTTTACAAAAACCATAAATTTTGCTTTCACGACGTGCCCAAATATATTTTATACCTTTAGGCCGTGTTACCGCGAGGATGGCGGAATTGGTAGACGCGCCGGACTTAGGATCCGGTAGGGCGACCTGTGGGGGTTCGATTCCCCCTCCTTGCAATTAATACGGACATATACGCCGCGGACGTGCAGTATCGGCGATTTATACTCATAAGTCGGTATCAGCGCATAAGTTACGAATATAGGTACCAACATTATCAATACAAAAAAACACGTATTTTTCGGTAAATACGCGGGAGGGTTATCATTGAAGACGACCGTATCGGAGCCTGAGGTTTGGAAGCGCGTTGTAGAGATTGAGATCCCCGAATCGGAGGTTGAAGCCGCCGCCGCCGCCAAGTTGGCGGAAATCAGGCGCGACGCGCGGATGCCCGGATTTCGGCAGGGCAAGGTGCCGCTTGCCGTCGTTCGGCAGCGTTACGGCAAGGCCGCGCGGGCCGAGGCCATGGAGGAGGTCATGCAGGGCGCGTTCAAATCCGCCTGCGAGGAGCATAGAATCGTCCCCGTCAGCGAGGCCAAGCTTACCGACGTGAAGGGCGGCGAGGCGGGGGAGGCGCTCCGCTTCACCATTGAGACCGAGGTTGACCCGCCCGTTGCCGAAATAACGGGCTACGACAAGCTGAAGATCAAGGCGAAACCCGTTAAGGTAACGGATTCCATGGTCGAAGAGGCGTTCAACGAGTACATAGACCGGTACGCAAAGTTTGAGGACGTGGAGCGCCCCGCCAAAAAGGGCGACTATCTGCGTATCAGGTACAAGAGCGTGTCGATAGACGACGTAGATCGCCCCGACCTCAAAGACCACTGCCCGGAGTATCCGATAGAGCTGGGCGGCGACGGCGTCTTTAAGGAGTTCGACAAGGGCCTTACGGGGAAGTCGGCGGGCGACGAAGCGGAGATCGGCGTCAAGTTCCCCAAAGACTACGCCGACACGGGCGTCGCCGGCAAGGCGGGGGAGTTCTCCATAGAGGTGTTGTCCGTGCAGGAGAAGCGTCCGCCCGAGCTCAATGACGAGTTTTTTCAGAAAATCGGCGGTTCCACCGCCGACGCTATGAAGGGCGAGATCCGCAAGAGCATTGAGGCAAGAGTGTTGCGCGAGGCCAAAACGGCCGCCCACGACGAGGCGATCCAAGCGTTGATAAAGGATAATGTCATCGAACTGGCCCCCTCAAACATAAATTCGTTGGCGAGACACGTTTGGGACGACCATGTTAAGCGCCGTAATTTGCCGAAAGCCGAGCCGAGCGAGGAGCAATGGGAGACGTTCCATAGCCTCGCGGTAATGATGCTTAAGCGGATAAAGATCGTTGACTATGTGGCCGACAAGGAGAATATCAAGGCCACGCAAGAGGATGTCGACAAAGAGATTATGCAGATGGCGCAGTTGTACGGTCAAGATTTTGACACGTTAAAACAGATGTTGAGAAAAGACGGCACGACGAATCGGATCCGTATGGATATCCGCGAGCGCAAGACATTGGATTTTTTGATAGGAGAGGGCGGTACGGAGTAATGTTTTAACGCAACGAGATTGCCTCGCTCGCAACTTGTTTATCTCGGCGAAAACCAATGGCTGTTATTGCGAAAAACAAAGCGATTCATAAAGAAAATACATATCAAGAAAGGCAAATAACAAAAATGTCGTTAGTTCCAATGGTAATCGAGCAAACCGGTCGCGGTGAGCGGTCGTACGATATCTACTCACGTCTCCTCAAGGAGCGTATCATCTTCCTCGGGTCGGACATAGACGACACGACGGCCGACCTTGTTATGGCGCAACTTATATTCCTTGAGTATGAGGACGCCGACAAGGACATTACGCTATACATAAACTCGCCGGGCGGCATTGTAAGCTCCGGGCTTGCCATTTACGATACCATACAGTACATCAAACCCGACGTTTCAACCATTTGCATCGGCCAAGCGGCCAGCATGGGGGCCGTACTCCTTGCCGCCGGTACCAAGGGTAAGCGCTACGCCTTGCCGCACTCCCGTATCATGTTGCACCAACCCATCGGCGGAGCGGGCGGACAGGCGGCGGATATCGCCATCCACGCCAAGGAGATCATCCGCATAAAACAGACGTTGAACGATATTTTGTGCCGCCACACCGGCCAAGATAGAGAGGTCATAGCCAAGGACACCGACAGGAACTTCTATATGTCGGCGGCGGAGGCGAAGGACTACGGGCTGATAGACGAAATCTTCACCTCAAGGGAGTAGCCGTGGACAATACGTCGAGACCGAGGTTTCCGGACATTAAGTGCTCCTTCTGCGGCAAGGGCCCCGAAGACGGCAAGGCGCTCATAACGGGCATTTCCGCCTTTATATGCCACGATTGCGTGGGTTTGTGCAACGAAATGGTGCGTGAAAAGGCCCACAGCAGCGGGCTTGAGGGCATCGACATCAACAAGCTTCCCACGCCTCAAGAGATGATGGGCTTTTTGGATCAATATATCATAGGACAAACCGAAGTCAAGATGGCCGTGTGCGTCGCCGCCTACAATCACTTCAAGCGCCTGTTCTCACGCGAGCAAAACGACGACGTGGAGATCGACAAGTCCAATATGCTTATGATAGGCCCCACCGGTACCGGCAAAACGCTGATCGCGCAAACGTTGGCGAGGTTCCTTAAAGTCCCGTTCACAATAGTGGACGCCACCATCTTCACGGAGGCCGGCTATGTGGGCGACGACGTTGAAAATATGCTCGTCCGGTTGTTGCAAACGGCGAACTACGACATATCAAAGGCGGAAAAAGGCATTATCTATGTAGACGAGTTCGACAAAATATCAAGGAAGTCGGCCAATCCCTCGATAACCCGCGACGTCTCCGGCGAGGGTGTACAGCAGGCCATGTTGAAAATATTGGAAGGCACCGTAGCCGGCGTTCCCCCCAAAGGCGGGCGCAAACACCCGGAGCAAAATCTAATACAGATAAACACGAGAGACATACTCTTCATCTGCGGCGGCGCGTTTGAGGGTCTCGACAAAATAATAGAGGCTCGGATAGACCAAAGTCGTATGGGTTTCAACGCCGACGTGAGGAGTAAGAGCCAAAAGAAAATAGGCGACATACTGCGCAAAGTTGAGCCGGACGACCTAATATCCTACGGCCTGATACCGGAAATCATAGGCCGCCTACCCGTAGTGATGGGTTTGGACGAATTGGATGAAGACTCCCTGTTGCGCATTCTCACGGAGCCGAAAAACGCGCTTGTTAAGCAGTACAAAAAGCTGTTTGACATGGAAGGGGTAACGCTGACGTTCACGAAAGAGGCGCTGAAGGAGACGGTGGATACGGCCGTGCGCAAAAAAACCGGCGCGCGCGGTCTACGCAACGTGTTGGAAGCATGCCTGTTGCCGGTGATGTTCGAGTTGCCGTCGAGAAGCGACGTGTTGGAGGTGGTTGTAACGAAAGAGTCCGTCGCGAATAAAACACCGCCGGAGTACGTGTTTAAAATCGGGGAAGACAAGAAGAGCGCCTAACGTAAAAAACAAAAAAATAAAAAAAGCGTTGACTTTTTACCGAAGATATACTATATTTACATTATTATCGCCTGTTTCGGTTCTTTTGGAGCCGTTAAAAGCAGACATATCGCGAGGTGGAGCAGTCCGGTAGCTCGTTGGGCTCATAACCCAAAGGTCGTAGGTTCAAATCCTGCCCTCGCTACCATATAAACCCGTCCCCTATCGGTAATTTCATCGGTGGGGGACGTTTTTTTAAGGTAACCTAATGTTCGTACCCCTACCGATGTCCGCCTTAGGGTCGTTTGCCGCCGCCCTTGCCGTAATTGCTCTCCTTCCGACCGGAGCCGGCGGGGGAGTCCCGCAGAATGCTACTCAAAATACGCCGATGTTTTCAAATTATAGAGATATACCGGGCGTGACCGACGAGGAGATCGCGGCCATAGAGGCGCTACGCCGTAAATACGCGGACAGTACCCTCGTATACGGAATTTCCGAGAGTATGGAGGCGTTTAGGGGGAGCGATGGGAAGGTCTATGGATTCGCCGCGCGCGTTTGCGGGTATATGGCGGAGCTTTTTGGGTTGAATATCAAGCCGGACCTTTTCGAGTGGGGTGACTTGATATCGGGGTTGGAGTCGGGTAAAATACATTTTTCGGGCGACCTGACGCCCACCGAGAAGCGCAAGGAGATGCACCACATCATGACGAGCGCGATTACAAACCGCAGTATTTCCTACTTTCGCGTAGAGAACAGCGAACCCTTGGCCGTGATTGCGACGAAGCGCCGTCCCCGCTACGGCTTTCTCGAAGGTACCACCACCTACGAGCGGATACGCGAATTGTCTCCCGACTCGTTTGAGGTCGCGTTCGTTACCGAGTACAAATACGCCCACGACATGCTTGTAAAGGGAACGATCGACGCCTTTTTTGAGGAGAGCACGGCAAAGGCGGTTTTTGACGCTTACGGCGGTATAACATCGAGCGTTTTCCTGCCCATGATATACGAACCGGCCACGCTTTGTACGCAAACGCACGAACTCGCGCCGATTATCTCCGTTATGGAAAAGCTCTTAAACAACGGCGGACACGCTTACTTCGCCACCCTCTACAATCTCGGACTGCACGATTACAATACCCGCAAACTCTTCCTCCTCCTCACCGACGAGGAAAAGGAGTATATAGGAAAGCACCCAATCGTTCCGTACGCCGCCGAATACGATAATTACCCGTTTTCATTCTACAACGCGACCGAAAAGCAATGGCAGGGAATAGCGCACGACATTTTGCATGAGGTGGAGGCGCTCACCGGGATCACGTTTCGCATCGCCAACGACGAAAAAACCGAATTCAGCGAGCTGTTCAAGATGCTTGAGACCGGAAAAGTTTCTTTTGTTACGGAATTGGTACACACGAGCAATCGCGCCGGCAGGTTCCTATGGCCCAACACACCCATGTTGCTCAATAGGTTCGCGCTCGTCTCGAGGCTCGGCTACCGCAACATAACCATTAACGAGGTCTTTGACGTGCGCGTAGGCGTACAAATAGGTACCGTCTACGAGGAGCTGTTTAACAGATGGTTTCCCGGACACCCCAACGTCGTGTTGTTCGGCAACACAAACAACCTCTTCGGAGCGTTGGAACGCGGCGACGTGGACATTGTCATGTCGAGCCAAAACCAGGTATTGGCGGTAACAAACTATATGGAACACCCCGGCTACAAAATAAACGTGCTTTTCGATTACGCGTCGGAATCCGCCATCGGCTTCAACAAAAATGAGCGCGTTTTATGCTCAATAATCGATAAGGCGCAGGGCCTGATGGATCTTACGCGCATAACGGATCTGTGGTTGCACAAAACATACGATTACCGCGAAAAAATCGTACAATCGCGCCAACCGTTGCTCATAAGCATTTCCGTGCTGTTGATTTGCGTCGTAGGCCTCATGTTCGTCTTGCTCAGGAAAAAACGCGACGATGAGAAGCGCTTGGAGGCGCTCGTGGAGGAACGCACCGAAGCCGCAGAATCCGCCAGCCGCGCCAAGTCCGCCTTCCTCGCCAATATGAGCCA
>LIUJ01000085.1:16188-20134 GCA_001462255.1 Fibrobacteria bacterium GUT77
CACGAAATACGAACGCCCATGAACAGTATAATAGGCTTCTCCGAACTCGCGCTCGACTGCGAAATACCCGAAGAGCCCAAGTCTTACATACGCATGATACTGGAAAACTCGAAGGGTCTGTTGCGGATAATCAACGACGTACTCGACGTTTCGAAGGTTGAGGCCGGCAAGATGACAATTGAGTGTATCCCCTTCGACATACACGACGTGTTTGTCCTATGCCGCTCGGCGACCATTCCCATCGCGATGGAAAAGGGGTTGCAACTCCACTTCTACGCGGAACCGTTCATCGACAAGAGATTGGTGGGCGATCCGACGAAACTGCGACAGGTCTTCATCAACCTTATTTCCAACGCCGTGAAGTTTACAAACAGCGGTGTCGTAAAAGTATCGGCCGTCGTCGTTTCTACGACCGCCGGCTCAATCACCATGCGTTTTGAGGTTAAAGACTCCGGTATCGGCATGACGGCCGATGAGATTAATAAGGTGATGGAACCGTTTACACAGGGCGACCACAGTACCACGCGCAAGTACGGCGGCACGGGGCTTGGGCTTTCCATCGTAAAGAGCTTGGTTGAACTCATGGGCGGAGAATTGCATGTGGAGAGCACCCCCGGCATAGGCAGTCGATTCAGTTTTGACCTGAGCTTCAACACGGTTGACACCCTTGAAAACGCCGCCGACAAGGCGGAAACCGCCGCCGACAATTTGGCGAAGCCGAGTCTTGACGGGGAAGTTTTGGTTTGCGAGGACAACCGCATGAACCAAGTGGTCATACGCAAACACTTAGAAAGGGTCGGTCTGCGGATTATGATAGCCGAAAACGGCAAGGTAGGCGTGGATCTCGTTAAGGAACGCGTGAAATCGGGTGAAAAACCCTTCGACCTGATTTTTATGGACATCAACATGCCGGTAATGGATGGTCTTGACGCCTCCGCAATTATAACGGCTTTGGGCGTAAAAACTCCCATAGTGGCCATGACCGCAAACGTTTTGTCGAGCGACAAGGAACTCTACGAGCGGAGCAATATGCGCGATTGCATAGGAAAACCGTTCACTTCGCAGGAACTATGGCGTTGCCTGCTAAAGTACGTCAAACAGGTAGACAAACATTCGGAAATCAGCGATGAACAAGCCTACGGCGACGACATTCTGTTGGAGATGCGAACCATCTTCGTAAACGACAACCAAAACACCTTTGCGGAACTCAAGGGGGCAATATACGGTTGTGACATCCAAAAAGCGCATAGAATAGCGCATACGCTTAAGAGCAACGCCGGTACCATCGGCAAGTCGGCGTTGCAATCCGCCGCGTTTGAGGTGGAGAAACACCTCGTGAACGGAGAAAACACGCTGGCGCCGGAGCACCTAAAAAACTTAGAAACGGAACTCAACGCCGTACTGGCGGAACTCGAACCGCTCAAAACCCAAAATCCGCCGCTATCTCCCGCGTAGTTTCGTCGATCTCCGTAAATTCAATCCGCTTAACCGTGTCGGGCAAAACGTCGGGATACATTTCCCCCCACTCAATCAGGCATACGCCGTCGCCGTTTACATATTCATCTAACCCTATCGACGCAAATTCCCTCGCGTCTTCTATTCTGTAGAAATCAAAGTGATGAATGGGAAAATCCGGTGACCGGTACGTATTGACAATGGAGAATGTCGGGCTGCGTACCGACGCGTCGGCCGACAGCGCTTCCACAAAACCGCGCACAAATTCCGTTTTGCCGCAACCGAGATCGCCGTTCAACGAAAACACGTCGCCCGGAACCGCAGTCTTGGCCAGCCTCGCCCCAAGGCGTCGCGTCTCCTCTACGGAAGAAGCGGATACCCTCATCGCGCCATCCCGGCGAGCGGACGGCAGATGTATAGGGGCACCACCGTCTCCTCCGGTGAAATGCCGCCGCTCTGAAAAACATTCGGTAGCCCGCCGATACCGTCGTTCAACGTCAAATAAAAATTTTCGCGCGCCAAAACGCACATTTTGCCGCGCGTCGTTATCGGTAATCTGATATGCGACACGTCTTCAAGCAAAAACACCTCGCGTTCGTCAACCGACGCCTTGTCGCCGAAGAAACACCGCGGGTTGGGGCCGAGTTTGTCGTCGGTCTCGTACACCTCGCTCGCGCGACGGCATACGACGTGGCCGTGGCTGGAGGTTAGGATCACCGTGCAGTCGTCGTCGCAAATCTCCCTCATTACCCCAAGCACCGTGGAGCCCGCGAACTCAAGTTCCACCCGCCCGCGGAACTCCGCTTCGTCGGCGACGTGCGCTTTTGTGTGCTTCGCGGCGGACTCGGCGCCCAAAACCTTTTCTATTATGTTGACGGCGACCACTCCGAATGTTTGCGCTTTTCTCATTGTTTCCATTGCCGACCGCACGTGCCGCCGCCCGTTGGGCCCGTCGGCTGAAGTAAAAAGCGTTTTTACCTTCGCTACACCGGCACGCTCAAGTCCGCGGCGCATTAGGCGCTTCATTACGACGGGATCGGCTTTCTCCGTCTCAAATATTGTCGGCTCCGCCGCCGCCGCCTCGTCGGGATAAAGGCCGGAGGCAAGCGCCGTAACGCAGTAGTTCGACAACGTCGGCAACAACGACATCAGCTTCATCCCGCTTACCGAAAAATTTCTCCTAAGCTCCGGCTCCAAACAGAGAAATTGATCCAAGCGCATTCCGTTGAGCACAATCATAAGAACGCTGTGGCCCAGCGAGATCTCCGGCGCCACGACTTTTTCCAAAACGTCAATGTGCATCGGCGGACGACCGCTCTCGCCCCGCACCCAGCCGGTGTAATTCTCGGCGACGTAATCGCAGAATTTTTTGCCGCAATCGGACTTGAGCCCCGTGTGCATTCGGCTGACGGCGTCGCTTGTTATTCCCTCCAGCTCTATATCCCACTTAACAAGTGAGTGATACAGTCCCATCCACTCGGAGGCGCCGAGAACGCCGCCGGCGCGCGCCGACATATCCGTGTAGGCGCGCAGGTACCGGTCGGTGAGCTTGCGGGAAGCCCCCTGCCCAGCGTCCAATATTCGCTGACAGGCGATGAGCAACTTGCCCGGTTCTATGGGTTTTGTGAGGTAGGCCTCGTAGCGTTTTCCCATTGCGATCTCGGAACTATGCTGATACCCGGTCAACATAACGACGGGTAGGTTCGGCTTGATGGCCTTTATTTCGTCGAGCGTGGCGTTGCCGCTCTTGACAGGCATTTGCTTGTCTAAGAGGACGAGGTCGTAGCCGGCGGGGTTCTCCCCCACAAGTCGAATGGCCGTATCGCCGTCGGAGACGGCTGTAACGCTGTAACCGCGCGTTTCGAGGAAGACGACGTGCGAACGGAAGAACTCGATTTCGTCGTCTACCCAAAGAATTTTTTTGCGTACGTCGAACATTATAGGGTGGCCTTTTTTAAAGAAATATACATTACGGCGCGGTAGGATGGGTAATCCGCATACGCGTTATTCGACAATCGCCGCACAATTAAATATTCCGCCCCTCGGCCTCGCCGTGATGTATATTAATATGCTAAAAATCAATGTCGGTTACGTTACCCAATAACCCATAAACAAAAAAGGTACGGTTACGATGAAAAAGATCTTTGCGTTGATAGTAACCATCGGCTTGTCGGCGGCGCCCGTCGCGCTGTTTGCCCAGGATCCGCTGATTTCCACGGAAGCCTCCGCCCGCGGGCGGCGGGAGCACGTCGTTCGCGCCGACGAGTGGGGGCGCTACGCCGTTGAAGCCAAGAGTTCGGAGGGGGTGGCCGTGGAGGTAGTCGACAAACTGCGCGGGGTCGTTGCCCGTTGCGAGGCGGACGCGGGGCAGGACGGGCGGCTCGACCTCTTCCTCGAGGCCGGTGAGTACAAGATCTTCACGGAGGGGCCGCTCGACGCGCGGGGGAACGTCAACCTATCCGTAACGAAATTCGCGCCGTTTGACTCGGAG
>LIUJ01000085.1:20462-22401 GCA_001462255.1 Fibrobacteria bacterium GUT77
TCGCGGCGGCGAGCGCCTTGTCGCGTCGTCGGGCGGGGGGGACGACGAATCGTCGTTGGAGTTTGTGAACAGAAGCGTCCCCGCGAAGCCGCTCTTCGGGCTACGCGTTGTGGGCAGGCTTACGCGCGGGAAATATTTGGTGATGGCTTACGGCGGCGGCAAGGACAATTATACGGTTTCCGATAATGGGTCGCCGCTCTATGTGCAGTGGATGATACGGGCGGTGGAGCCGGGGAAGCCGATTGGCGGGAAGATTGGCGCGAGCGGCGTGAACCGCTTTGCCGTTTATCCGTCTAAGCACGCAAAGTATGTCGTTGTGGAGAGCCCGAAAATGCAAAAGTTAAACGTCGTGTACAATAATATAACGGTATCCGACGGGAAGGCGCGTATGAGCGAGGGGTATTCCAACATGTTGTACGACAAGCCGCAGAGCGAGTGTTGCCAAGCGATAATGGCGGAGTTGAGCGAACAATCGTTGTGGGCAATGGTATCGGTGAGCGGCGCACCGGGCACCGAATTTAAGATTACGACGGCGAACAAATACAACGACAACTATTACGACTACACGCCGAACTCGGACGGGCAATATCAACTCTCCGCGCTCTACACTACGACGATGAGCGACAACGTCGGCATATCTGGCGTTTTGATTGACAGGAAGGATTCGTCGATAGTCGCGATGAGGGCGGACACCCTCGCGTCCTCCCGTTCGATACATAGGATATTCAACATCGTGAACGACCGCAATACTACGGCGTTTGTTTGGGTGAACGAGTCCGGGGCGTACACGTTCGCGCCCGGTAACGGCGTCAGTTACCAGTGGCGCGTAAAGCGCTTTTATGTGTCTACGCCGCAAAATTACAATCCGCCCAAGTGGACGTTTGGTAGGGGTAGCGTTTCTCTCGCCAAGGGGTTGTACGAGATAGAGATAATGCCGAATCGTCAGAAGGGCGGCGCGGAGTTTTCTCTTTACGGCTCTTCCGGCGGCGAGTCGGAGCGGACGAACGCGGGGATTAGCCCCAGGGCGGCGCTTGGGCCGCTTGACCTGAAAGCAAACCGCGAGTACCGCTTTTATTTCAATAGCGTGCCGTCGGAGGCGGCGTCTATAGTGGTGGAAAAATACCCGCCGCCCGTTAAGGAGAGCGTAGCGGATGTGTATCTTACGGGCACCGCCGCCGACAAAGCGGATTCGGCTTCCGTTCGTACTGCGGAGCTCGCCATAGGCGTAGCGCGATACGCGACTCTCGGCAAGCGCGGTTCGGTAGACTACGGGTTCAAGATAAAGGAGCCGGGCATCTACAAGGTGGAGACGACGGGGCGTTTGCATACGAAAGTTACGTTGCGCGACCGATTCGGCGGGTTGAGCCGGTCGCGGTCGGGCAACGGCGTGGGGCGCAACGCTCTTGTCGCGGAGTTCTTTCTGCCCGGCGACTACCTCGCGGTGGTGGAGACGATGGGCGAGTCGGCGGGGCGGATGGGCGTTGTTTTGAGCAAGGGTGAGTTGCGTAAAGGCGGCACGCTTCAAGACGGCGTAGACAAGCGGGCGGCGGTGAAAGCGAACAGCGCCGTCGTCTACGATTTTAAGACGGATAAGAAGGGGAACTACCGCTTTGAGTCTTTTGGGGCGTCGGGCAGTCAGGAGTTGCGGCTTGAGGATTCGGACGGTTGGCCGCTTTTGAGCCACGGCGCGGAGGCGCCGCAGACGGCGGCGTTGGAAAAAGGGGCGTACAAGCTCTACACGTTGCCGTGCCCTTATGAGAATTACCGGGTAACGCGTTTCGACGCCGTTAAGGAGACGCGAAAAATCAGCGGCGTAGGCCCGCACAACATTACCGTAAACGAGCCGGTGTCCGCGCTGTGGATGGAGAGCGGCGCCCCGGCGCGCTTTCTCTTCGAGGTGTCGGCGTCGATGGCGGCGAGTATTTCCCTAACGCCGGAT
>LIUJ01000086.1:0-2719 GCA_001462255.1 Fibrobacteria bacterium GUT77
GTTACCTCCATCGGGGATGGGGCGTTTTACGGCAACCGATTAAATAACGTTATTATACCGGACAGCATTACTTACATCGGCGGCGCGGTGTTTTACGGCAACCAACTGACCGGTGTCACCATCCCCGACAGTGTTACCTACATCGGCAGCGCGGCGTTTGCCGGTAACCCGCTGACCAGCGTAACGTTTGCAGGCACGATACCTCCGAGCGGGTTTAACAATAATGCGTTCAACAACGGCGACCTGCGCGCCAAGTACCTTGCGGGCGGCCCGGGGACGTACGCCACAACAGCGCCCGTGGGTAATAGTTCGGTGTGGACGAAACAGTAACAGGACCGGAGATCAGGGGTGCCGCTGTTGTCCCGCTTTTATTGAAAAGGAAGGCAATACTCCCAAAAATAAAAAAAGGCCGGTTTGCACCGGCCTATGCCCCTTGAGGCATTGGGTGTACAGTGATTTGGGAGGGGAACTGTACACCCAACAGTTAAAATATCGGCAGGACTCTCGGATTTCTTAAGCCCTACTTTTGGCAGTATACCTAATCGTTCTCGTCTATGTCAATACCCACAGACATGGCAACTTTATACGTTTTTCCTCTTTGGACATTGATGATTTTGGTAAGAATATAATCGCCAATTTGGAATCTGGCCTCGTGTGTCCCCGGTTCTACCGGAATCGGGCCGCTGTCACGGGGAACAGGGGTGTTATTTAGGAAAATTCTGGTGTTTCCCGGGGATTCAAAGATGATAAGAGGGGTCGGATCTTGTAATTCAATGACCAAATCAGTAGTTTTTGCCCGTTCCACCATAAACCGGCGGCTTTCATTCCGGTAATCTTCGGATAATACCACCAAATGGTGCTCGCCTTCCTTGATTAGCTGCTCTTCCGACGGGTTTTCAAGGACAACATCATCAATTAATACGGTAAATTGCCTGCCTCTGAGCTGCTGCGGGTAGCGGTAGCTGATTTTTACCGCTCCTTCATCCGTAAAAATGGGTTTTGCCGTGAGGGTGAACACCATATTTTCAACTTCTTCGCTCAAGCCTTTTACTATAGCCATTAACCTGAACAGAATGGGAAACGATGAGGGAAGCACGGTGCTTGGAAGAACAACGGCATAAGGGCTGGTTCTCATTCCGTGCGGGGTACGTATCGGTATCTGGTAAACGGTTTTTACTTTGTTGGGAAGAGGGTCAAAAATAACGCGCCGCCCCTCCAGATCGTTTATCCCTCTGGATGGCTGATGGTCAAGATCCGCATAGACAAGCATTGCCAGGCTGCCGCGGTACGCAAGCCAACCTTGCGGAGCCGTAAGTTCCAGTTCTATGCCCCTTAAAAAGCGAGTGTCTTTTCCCAAAGTAACAAGCACCGAACCGTTACTGCCAATGTTGATTGTCGAGCCTTCGGCATTGGACGAGGACAGATCTACAGTTCCCGATACAAGGGCGCGGAACGACTCCGCCCAACTCGGAACAGGGGACAAGCATATGCAAGTGATGAAAATAAAAATAAACCTTTGCCGCATTATATCAACGTCCGCCTGGTGTGAATAATAATTTATCAGGGTCCCGAGACTTTCCGTTTTGCCTTAGTTCAAAATGGAGATGAGGGCCTGTGGACTGTCCGGTAGATCCCACCCATCCAATAAGTGTACCTGATCTTACATTAGCCCGCAAGGTAGTCCCGATCCTTTGCAGATGACCGTATAGGCTTGCCCAGTTATTATTGTGCTTAATAATAATAAAGTTTCCATAAATAGGGTCATTGCCGATTTCCGTTACAACGCCGTCTGCCGCGGCATACACTTCAGTCCCCGCCGGCGCCGCAAGGTCAATCCCCTGATGAACGCGCATGTTTCCGGTTACAGGATTTTGCCTCGGGCCATAGGAACTGGTTAGCCTGTACGAGCGCAGCGGAAAACGGAAACCCTTGTTCAGGAAAAACGTCCTTTCGGTCGTGTCATATTCCTTACCGGGAAAAAAGAAAAAATCAACGCCGTCCATTACAATTTCCGCCGATTCGTCCTCCGATGGCGGGAAACGTCTGGAAGCCAAAAGGATCTCTATATCCGATTTGGGTTCCTTCGGCACAAAGATCCCAGGAGCCGAAGGTATCAGCAGTGGTTTGCCGGATTCAAACATTGACGAATTACTAATCCGGTTAAGACTTGCCAAAGCGGAATATGGGATATTACAGCGGGCGGCAAGAGAAAGAATACTATCATTGTCATTAGGCACATAACGGTATACGGTTAGGGCCTGCGCGATAGCATTCGCGCTTTCGCGGTTTGCCGCGCTGCGGCTTTTTTCTCTGTTAAAAACCCGCCTCCGGTTTGCCTCTACGTCGTTTATAAGCTTTTTAAAATTTTCATCCCGCGGGTTCAATTGGGATATATACAAATAACCGCCGCCCCCGCCGTCCTGGGCGTAGCAAAACAAGGAAACAAAAAAAATGTGAAACAGAAAGAAGGCAAGGGCATGGGGAGAGAACCCGGCCCCCCCCCCTTTGCCGGATTTTCCCATAAACCTCTTGTTATTCGCCGGTTATGGCTTCAACCGGGCAGGCGCCGGAGCATGCGCCGCAATCCGCGCATTTTGAGGCGTCAATCCAGCGTTTACCGTTTTTTTCGGAAATCGCTTCCACGGGACATTCACCCTCGCAGGCGCCGCAGTTGGAACATTTGGAATCATCAATCTTATAGGCCATTCTAAACCTCGCT
>LIUJ01000086.1:2840-3212 GCA_001462255.1 Fibrobacteria bacterium GUT77
TAAACCTCGCTTTATTAGAATTAGGAATGATGATACCATGAATCCCGTATAATTGCAAGAGGTATTTATGACCGAAAATGAATTGCTTGGATTTTTTAACATTTCGGAATGTGAACGGCTTTTTGAGACGCTGTACGGTCATGGCGCGGCAGAACGGGAACGCCTGCGCTATAACTCGCTGGTTAAGGGGATTTCATCCCTGCCCGGTTTTACGGCTGCCGGGGATTTGAGGGTGTTCAGCGCTCCCGGACGCACCGAACTGGGGGGAAACCATACCGATCACAACAGGGGCAGGGTGCTTGCCGCCTCAATTCAAATGGACGCGGTTGCCGTAGTATCCCCGCGCGGGGACAGACGAGTTTTTTTCCGTTC
>LIUJ01000087.1 GCA_001462255.1 Fibrobacteria bacterium GUT77
AATACGATTAAATATAAATATAGAAACGGAGATACGGGCGTTGGGCAGTTGTTTTTAGATGAAATCATTTATACCGGGAACGAGAACCAGCACATCCAACCGGCGTATTCTATCTCGTTTGGTTATGACACCCGCCAGGACGTCAGGGTGGACGGGCGCGGGGGATACGTAAGTAAAACTGACCGCCTGTTGAAAGGTATAAAAGTAAAATTCAACAATTCCGAAGTGCGCTCGTACAGGATGGATTATAAACCCAATAAGTTCGGCGCGTCGCAGATGGTGTGTTTCGGGCAGACGCAAAAGAACGACGATTCCCAGTATTTCTGGAGCTATAAATTCGATTACGAGGAACTGAGCAATAATAATCTTTTTGACCACCAAAGAACATGGACTGACGCTAAATACGGGTTGCAGGTACAGACTGGCGATAACAGCAACTTACAAGGATCTCTTTCCGGCGGCGTGGGTATTGGCCCGTCTGGCGGCGGTTTTGATCTTCGGATAAACGGCGGAGGTACGTGGAGCATGAGCGAAAGCTCTTCAGATGTACAGCAGACTTTCATTGATATAACGGGCGACGGGCGGCCCGACAGCGTCCGGGTACTGCAAAACGGCATTGAGGTACTGAAGAACACCGGGTACGGGTTCGAAAAGATACCGGTGAGCGGAGACGTCCCGAAGAGCCTGGGTAATGATACGAGCACGGGCTTGACGAGCGGCTGGAATATCGGCGGGGGGATGGGGCTTTTCGTTTTCGGCATAGGAGCTACATACGCCGAAACGAAACAGGAAGGATGGAGCAGTTCGAATGTAGGGTTTGCCGACATAGACGGCGACGGCATGACAGACATCATTGTCAGTGGGGAATCGCGGTATTATCGCAACGTCAGCGGTGATGGGTATGCGCGATTTGAGCGGCTGCCGCTGTCCGGTACGATGCGGCTGCCTGACAATATGGTGGAGACGATAAGTGACGACAAAAAAATAGAACTGGGGAGAACATTTTTCCATGAAACGCCCTTAAGAGAATGGAGAGCGCCTGAGAAAGGGACTGTCCGCATAACGCAGCATGCCGCCGTAGCGGCGAGTTCCCTCCCCTTAAGCGCCGACGGGGTTACGGCGCGGACCTACTGGAACGACGACACGACCCCGCTGGAAACAATATTATTGGATAGAAACCGGACGGAGGCGAACAAAGACACGAGGGATGTCCCCATAGGGGTCGATCAGTCATTGTACTTTATCAGCGACGCCGGAGAGGACACGCGCGGCGACGACATCGAGTGGGGGATAACAATAACTTACGAGCGGATGCGGTACTTCGGAGACATGGATCGGAAGATGCATTACACGCCGCCGGAGAAAGATATAAAGAGCAGAAGTGAAATGGAGCAGTATATATTGGCCCCGTTATACGACAAAATCGAAAACGACAAGACGTCACATGACGACATCGAAAATGACCAGAAATTATTCGCCTTAAGCGACAGGGATTGGGAAAAAGTTTTTTCTAAAAATAAAAAACTAAGGAAGAAGGCCTGGGAAGAAATAGTCAGGCTGGGCTGGTTTGTCCCAGGATACGTTTCGGCAAAAAATTTCAAGGTGTTATGGGACATAGCGACGGAAAAAGACGAGAACGCGGGAAACCAGGAAAACGAAAAAAATAAAAATCGGCGAAATCTTATCAATTATTACCGGTACCACGCGGGGGAAGACGCGTACATAAGAAACGACAATGTATACAATACAGAAGACACTAACGTCGATAAGACAGAAAATATTAAATCGGTCGATCGGTTTATTAACGGTCTTATACGGGAAGTAAAAAATAAAAAAAACAATGAATTTTACAAAGAACTGGCGGGTTACGCGTGGGGGCCGGAAGGGGACGTCACCTACCCCGTGCCCGACAGCGGAAACACCGACGGCGTGTACAATTTATTCACGGCGGAAGAAACAGTTATACAGCGCGAAAAAAGCAGGCCGGGTTATATATATGAAACTAAAAACGGTAGCCGTAGGCTTGTGCTTGACATTATCGAAGGGGCGGAATGGAGCGTTCAGATAAATCCGGTCATTCTGGCTGCCGAATCCAAAGTAACAATAAATAAAACGGAAGACGAAGGCGGCGAAGAAAATCAGAATGACAAAATAGATAAAATTCCGTTTTTCATTGACGGCGTAAGGCGCGCAACGGCGGTAATGGTGAAAAAAAACGGCAAGGCGGAGATTACGGTGCCGTTTGAATACGAGAATACACTACAGAGCGAGATGACGTATATTTTTTCCGATTTCCAATGGACGCTTAACAACCTGGGTTTTGAAGATACCGAATACATCAGACGCATGGAACAAAAGGATATATATACGATCGGCATGTGGCAGGGGAAAGTATTGTATAACCGTCTGAAGCCTGTATTGGATTATCTTGAAGACACCGGCGACAAGGAATTATTTTTAAACGCGTTCCTGCGCGTCCCCCCGCCCGACGCGCAAGACCCCAATGACGCGCAAACACCCGACGACGAGGAATGTACCTATATTTTAAGAAACAGCTTGAGCGACGAAGAGACAAGAGAAATAAACCGTATTCTAGAAGGGTATGGGAAGTATGTGTTTTACAAAGGTTTTGAAACAAATTATCCTTGGTATACATCTAACAATAACAATACATACGAGTTAAATCCAGAATACAATGATATAGTGAAAAATGGAAAGTATCAAAATACTAATAACAACCAAATAAAAAGCCTTATAGAGTTCGGCTTAAAATATAATTTTATTCATTATACCGGGGATATAGAGAAGGAATTAGTTTATTACGCGGGAGGAACGTACCCGATTAACGGCGAAGGCGGCGTAAGGATACTCGTGTTGGAAACTAATGACGACGGGCAACAACGATTTGTTTCTAAGAACGTAACGAACAGACGGATACTATGGGAGAGCGAAGAAGATTATTCGAGTGAAGATCCGCAGCCGTGTTCGTACACGGAAGAGAGGACCTCCGCTGAAGACGCAAAAAAGGCTGGAGAAATAAAGGGGCTAACAGGCGTCGGCGCGATACCCGACGTGGGATATACGGCGACAATAAAACCGGAAAAGATGGAATTGCTGTACGGAGGGGTTAACCGCTGGTATTACACCATATGGATAGGCGATCAGAAGCAGAACGCATATTCCTTCAGCCAGGAAAGACTTTACCAGAAGAAAAACAACAATTATGTCAATATAGACATGGACAAGCAAAAAAATAATGTTGAACAAATGGTGAATAAAATTACAAACACAGAAGGTAATAAAATTAATACAAGCGAAGCGCCCGTAGTGTATTACCAGACGGTAACAACGGCGGCCCGCACGCAAGAGATTGCCGGCAGGCCGGGGTTAGATTTGACGGAGAGCGAATACGGAGATAAAACAGAGGAAGACGCACTGATTGGGACAGTCGCGCGGAAGGTGAAAAACGCTACCGGCGGAGGGGCCGGAACTACGGAACAGACATATTTTCCGTCGATCTACAGGAACCGGATTCACGCGACCCGCGCGGGCGGCATGAGTTATTACGAAATACCAGGGATGTTTCGACCCGAAGGCGGTAACGGGACGAGCATGCCAGATGTTCGCAAGAGCAAGAATGAGAGTACCGACGAGGCCTGGAACATTTCGGCCAGTTACGACTTCAATTCAACAGAATCGAAAGGTCTTTCCGATGCAATAGAAAAAACAACAGACACAACCAGTCTCAACGCCGGTTACAACCACAGCTCAAACAGCAGTAAATCCTGGATGTCCCAGTCGGTGCAGAGCATGGGCGGGAACGGGATAGCGGACATCCTGATTTCCAATGGTAAAGAGATAGTGGTAACAGAGGGGAGCCGCCGGGGGTTTAACGGACAATACAGCATACCGTTCAAGGACATCAGCTACAATGAAGATGATACTTATGTGTATGGCGGAACCATCGGGGTCAGCGGTTCCATCACAAAAAAATATTCAGGTTCCGGTAAGATTACCGGCACAAGTATGAACGCCGGTACCGGTGGCAGCTACGCGACAGGAAATTCATCTCAGAGCGCCGGGTTTGCGGACGTGAACGGGGACGGCCTTCCCGATTATGTCAATTACGGGGTCGTTTTGAATTTGGGCAGGAACAATTGGAATAAAGAAGGTGGAGAAAACTTTGAAAGCCTGGGGCTGAGCCGGGGGATTTCTGAGACGATAGCTGTTTCAACGTCGCTCGGAACCGGCGGCCAGTCGGGAATTAGTGATGGTGACACAGATAAGAGCAATTACGCTGGAGTAAAAGCGGACATAGGCGGCGGGGTGAACTACTCGGTTTCGATTATGGAAACCGAATATATGTTAATAGACATGAACGGAGACGGGCTGCCGGACATGGTCAGTGCGGATAACGGGAGCATGTGTGTAAATTACAACCTGGGCGACAAGTTTGGTGAAAATATAAATTGGTCCATGCCCGACTGGTCTGTTGAATTTTTGGAGAAATTAAAGTTTACAACCGTAACCGACGGTAATGTGACAATGAATATTTTAGAAGACGTACCCCTGGTAGGAAACATACTGGAATTGACAGGATTAGGCGACATGTTCTCCAATGAAGATATGAAGATTAACCCGTTGGGAGCCGACATTGAAAAATACCTCAAAAAGCTGGAGACGAATTCAAATATATCGGCTAACGTAAGCCTGAGCACGAACATCGGCGGCACATTTAATATTGCACTGGGTCCAACGGGCCTTAGCCTGAACCTCACGGTGGGCGGCGGCGGCGGCTTTAGCCTGGGGGCGAATACCAGCGGCGTGACCATGCGGCTTATGGACATGGACGGCGACGGACTGCCCGACCGTGTGCTGCGGGTACCCGGAACCGATTACATTTACGTACAACGCAACCTTTCCGGCAGGGTGGGTTTTTTACGGAAAATAAGTCTGCCCCAAGGCGGGGAATACGCGCTAAATTATACATGGATGCAGAGTACCCGTGAAATGCCGCAAAGCCGCTATGTGCTGTCTGAAGTCGTCAAACGCGACAACAGCGGCAAAAGTGGGCTTAAGCTTAAATACCCGGCGTTCAAGAGCGCCCATGAATATAAAACGCAATATACATACGCGGACGGGTATTACGACCGCGCGGAAAAAGAGTTCTACGGTTTCAAACAGGTAATGACTAGACCGGTGGACGAATGGGGAAAAACGCTTGGAGAAACAATAACGGAATACTACAACACGGCTTACTACCTGCGAGGCATGGTTAATAAGATTATTACAAAAGATGATCGGAACAAGACATTGCGCTACGCCGAATACGCGGCGGATGCCGCGCCGTACGCCCGCAATGTCGGCGAAAAATCGGAAACATATGAACTGTTGCAGGAAGGCGTCCCTGTTTCAAATAGAACCTATTACGAGTACGACGGTTACGGAAATGTCACCCTGCTTGAAGAAAGAGCGAGCGGCAGCGAAACAATAACAGCGGCGATACGGTATTTGGACGACGATACCCGTTATTTCCACGCCCACCCGAAAGAAATAACTGTGAGAGGTTCTGAATCGGGGCTGTTACGCAAACGCACCGGCGAATACAGCCTCGGTACCGGGGCGCTTGTAAAGCTGACGCAGATGCAGGGAGAAACAAATAGTTCGCAGGACAGCGTCAGTGTTATTGAATGGGACAATTACGGCAATATAGCGAAAATAACCGATCCGGGCGGGGCATACGTGTCGTACCGGTACGATGAGCCGCTTCATCAATATGTTGAAGAGATAATGGCGGGCGGCAGGAACATAGGCACACCGTACACGTCAAGCATCGAATGGGACAAAGCGTTAGGAAAGAAAAAGAAAGAAACGGACGAGAACAGCCAGAGCATACATTATGTATACGATGATTACGGGCGGCTGATTCAAGTATGGAGTCCCTACGACAAATTTGGTCAAGGCGGGACAACGCCGGCTGTGAGCTACAGTTACCTGACACCCGAAAATGGCAACTGGAGCGCGGTGACGGAAAACAAGGTAAAATTTAACAGCGACAAGGAAACGCTGACTACCGTGGTGATGATTGACGGCATGGGCCGGGCGCTGTACACAGCAAAACAAGGCGAAGTATGGAATAACGGCATATCTAAAAAAGGCTGGAACGTAAGCGGGTTTACTTCATACGACGGCAAAGGCAGAAATATCGCAACAGGGCAGCCTTTGTTCGTTGATATTGTAAACGCCGACCAACTGGTGGGATGGAACTTGACGGATCGTAATCTGCTGGTGAACCCGACGGAATACGAGTACGACAGCCTTGACCGGGCAGTAAAAACTACGTTGCCGGCGGCGCCGGGTTCAGAACGCCCCGTTCAAACGACGGCTTACGCGATACGGAACGGCAGATCCGTAACAATAACGACCGACCCGTTGGAGAACATGAGCGAACAGGAAGCGGACGGGAAAGGCAATATCGTGCTGGTAAGGCGCCTCGACAAATCCGGGAAAGAACTGACGCGAGCAAGTTACGTATACAACGGGTTAGGCGAAATGTTGCGGGCGCTGGACGCTGACAACAACCCGCTGTCGGCAGAATACGACCGGCTGGGACGGCGGACAAAACTGTCGAGTGCGGACATAGGCGTAAAAGAATGGCGGTACGACGCTTCTGGAAACGTGATTTGGGAATCGGACAGCGAACTGTCGCGGCAGGGGAAACGGATACAGTACGACTACGACGGCATGAACAGGTTGTTACGCATAACGTACCCGTTCAGCGAGCCGACCGTATACGAATACGGGGA